>CAZFSG010000005.1:33360-52263 GCA_964521665.1 uncultured Elusimicrobia bacterium | reverse complement strand
AAAATTAAACTTACATTTTGGACTGCAACAACCATGTTGTTGCAATTATTATGCAAGCTAAAGCCTGTGGTTACTCATAAATATTGTATTCGCTGATTTTATATCAGCGCATTACAACAGTACTAAAAATTAACGAATCCATTAATCTTTAGGTTGCGTAGATATCCGCAGATTAAATCTGCGGGTACAAATTTATTTTTGTAGCTCAAAGAACATCATTTTTAGTTAACAGACCCTCTTTATTTATGGTTGGCAAAACTTGTTTTGCTATATTAGAAAGCAAGCATACAACAATTTAAGAAATAATAAAATTTGTTTTTTTATCTTTAACAAATTAAAAAATTAAATTCAATATTATTTAAAAAATTTATAACCAATTATTTTTTATATACCACAGATAAGTTTCTTTTAATCCAACATCAAGAGATGTATAAGAAAAATCTGGGAAATAATTTTTTAATTCTGTACTTTCACAAGTCCAGTAATTTTTTGTCAATTCAGCGAGTTTGTCTCTATTAAATAAAGCAGGTTTGTTATATATAATCTTATAAAACTTTTCATTTAAAAACGCAGTAATATATCCTAATAAATATGGAACATAAATGATTTTAATTTTTTTGTTTATAACTTTTTCAAAAATTTCTTTTATTTCATTTATATTATAACACTTATCTTCAGCAACAAAAAATGTTTTATTACTTATATCTTCTGCATTAACAATTTTCTCTATTATAGTAACTAAGTCGTATACATATGTAAATTGAATATAAAACTCTTTTGAAAAAGTTGGGATTATTCCTTTCTCTGCAAGCTGAAAATATATAAACATATCTCTATCATATGGTCCATATACAGCAGCCGGCCGTAAAATTATAACATTTATATTTTTAGAATGTTTTCTCAATTCTTGTTCAGCAAGAAATTTACTTCTTCCATAATGTGACACAGGGATACATTCTTCATCAGACTTTTTAAAATTTAAAACTCTAGCTGGACCTGCAGCTGCTTGTGAAGAAAGAAATATAAATTTTTTTAAATAAGGATTGTATTCTTCAACTGTTTCTATCAAATTCTTTGTTCCCAATTGGTTTACATCATAATAAATTTTATTGTTAGTTGTTCGTAACACTGCTGCTGAATGTATTATAATATCAGCTGATTTAATAGGTTCAATTAAACTTTCTTTATCTCTTACATCACCATAAAAAATTTTTACTTTATCAATATTGTTTTTCAATCTCTCAACATTACTTGTTTTCCTTATCAAAATATGTACATTATAGTGTTTAGTTTCAACAAGTTTGTTAACAATACTACTGCCAATAAATCCATTTGCTCCTGTAACTAATATATTCATTTTTCTTCTAATTTGTTTAAAACTGTTTCAATTTCTTCTTCAGAAAAACCTCTACGATTTAAGAAGTTATAAATTTTTGTTTTGTCAATTTTATTATATTTCTTTTTAACAATTTGTAGTACATTTTTAATCTGCTGAGATTTCAAACTTTCAATATCTAATCGATTTATTATATCATTATTAACTTTATATTTTTCTCTTAATTCATATATTATCAAATTTAAACTTTTCCCTTTTGCTAACCATTTATTAATATAATTTTCTACAAAACGTTTTTCGTTAAGATATCCTAAATCTATTAGTTTTTTAACAACCTTGTCAACATCCTGTTCTGATGAAACTTTAGTTTTCAACCTTTCTTTTATTTCATAAACACTTCTGTCTCTGTATTTTAACAACTTACATCCATACTCAAACAATTTGTCATATAAACTTTTCTTTTGCATAATTAAAAACTAAACTAATAAATTTCAATAAAATAATTATAACTAAACTTGTTTTAAGACCAAATAACGGAAAAATAAACATCCCACCTAAAACACCACCTATCCATCCACCTAAAGTATCAAATGCAAAAACAGTCCCTGTTGTTTCTATTAATTTTTGTTTTTCTTCATACAAAATTTTGCTAAAAATAGGGATTTGTAAACCTATAATCATACTTGAGATAATTAACATAACAAAAAATAAAATATATATCACAACTTCGTTATATATTGTAGTTAAAATTTTTATCATCCATCCAATGAATAATACTGAAATAATTATCAATCCTTCGGCTAATGGTAAAGAAAGTTTACGTTGCAGTTTTGTCCCAATCAAACATCCTAACGCAGAACCTAACATAAACGCTGAAGTTAAAATCGCAATAAGGTAGTAAATATAACCATAGACAATCTGAAATACAAACATTAAAAGTAAACTTAAAACCATCCCTGTATATCCAGTTGTAAGAATTGAATATAAAACAAAAACTTTTTTGTTTTTTTTAGCCAAAAAAATTATGAAAAATATAACAATTGTAGATAATAAAATTATTGTCAACATACCAGTTAAATTTTTGGGTTCAGTAAAAAACTTAAATAAGTTGTAACCAATTTTTCCTTTAGAAACTTTTCCTATCCAATATCTCAAAATATATACTACTGCCTGTGGATTATAATCCTGATTCAAAGAACTTAATTTTATTGAATTAAGTTTTTCTAAAAACTGTAGAGAACGATTTTGTTGTAACCTGTATTCAAGATAATTTTTTGTTAAACTTTTTGTCACTATATTGTTTCTATTCAACTTTTCAAAAACGTTTTGTGGAGAAAAATTTTTTTCAAAATCAAAATTTGAACATATAATTATATTATATCCATCACCAGGTATAACTTTTACATAATTAAAAAATCTTTTTACTGTTTCTAAAATAATTTTATTAAATACAACCAAATCTTTAGGTAAATAAACTAAAGAACCTGGTGTAGTAAAAACTAAAATACCGTTACCGACAATTTTATTTTTTAAAATTTTGAAAAACTCTGTTGTGAAGATTCTGTTTATTTGCAAATCTTTTGGTTCTTTTATACCAATGTAAACGATATCATAAACTTTTTGTGTTTTATTCACAAAATATCTTATATCAGTGAAATATAAATTAACATTATTAAATTCTTGTGGAACATAGCTTAATGTAATCTTTATTAATTCAGGGTCAAGTTCTACATAATCAATAATTACATCTTTATATTTCTTAATTTCTGATATTAAACCTTCTACTCCGCCCGATAAAACCAAAACTTGTTTTTTATTTTTTTCTTCTAACAAACTAAAAGGTATATGTACAAACTCTTCAATAAAAGTGATATCTGCAACAGGTATTGTAAAAACAGGTAATGAATTAAAGTAAAAAGTATATTGATGTTCCTGTTTTGTTACAGAAATTTTCCCATATATTGAATTTTTGCTAACTACAAGATTATAATTTTTCCATAAAACAGAATTAGTTTTTTCTTCAAACTTTTTTGGTAAACCAACAAACAATGAAAAAAAGATAAATATACTTATAGTAGTTAACAATACTGTTGTTCTTCTATCTTTTATTTCATAAAAAGATAACAAAATTCCTGCTAATATATTTATAATTGCTACAATAAAGACAATAGTAAAACTATCAAATAATTTTAATAATACGAAAGTAAAAACAACTCCTCCAATCATTGTACCACCAAGTTCATATATATAAGCATAAGATATTGGTAATAAGACACTCTGTTGAGTATCTTCAAGAAGTTTTGCTGAATATGTATACAAACAACCATGGCAAAAAGCTGGTAGAAATAACACCATTATTGATGAGATAACTATTTGAGATATATCGAAAGAGATGCCTATAGGAACACCAAAAATTATTCTAAGATAACGAAGAAGAAAGATTGAAAATAAAAAAGAAATTATAAATAAACATTGGATAAAAACAAATAAAAAAACTTTTTCTTTTTTCTTTTCTAATTTTTTACTTAAGAACAATATCCCAACAGTTTCTGATAACAACCAATTAGCAAAAATTATTCCTAACGAAAATTCGTTTCCTTCAAATATAGATAACAATTCACGAACTAATAATGTTTGTGCTATTATCCCACTAAAACCAACAACAAATATACTTGTTATTAAACCACCATACATAATTATGTTTTATATTTTGAATTTATATCCACATATTTTTTTGACAAGTCTGTAGTGTAAAAAATAAAATTTGTTGTTTTTCTGCATTTCATATTTATTCTTATTTCAAAAAAGTTTTTTAACATTGTTTTTCTCACAACATTATCATTTACAAAATTACTGTTCCCATCTTTAACTACACAATGTTTACCAATATAAATATCTACTTTGTTAATATTAAACTTAATTCCACTTCTCCCTATAGCAGCAAGGATTCTGCCCCAGTTTGGGTCAGCACCATGAATTGCTGTTTTTACAAGTAATGAATTACTTATTGTTTTTGCTAAAATTTCTGCACGATTTTTAGGACAATTTTCTATAACAATTTTTACAACTTTTGTTACACCTTCACCATCAAAAAGTAGTTTTTTAACTGTTTCTTCGCATACTTTTTCTATTATCTTAGATAATTTTTGGAAATCATTTTTTGTTAATTTATAGTTATTTTCATTTTTTACTAATGAAACAAAAAATATTGTATCATTTGGCGAAGTATCACCATCAATTGAAAAAGAATTAAATATAGGTATAATTGTTCTATTCATCAATTTTTGCATTAAATTTCTCTCTAAAAAAAGATCTGTAAGTAAAAAAACTAACATTGTTGCATGTGGATTATATAATTTTAGTTTTGGTGCAACCATACCAGCACCTTTTGCTATACATAAGATATTATTATTTTTGAATTTTTTATATACAACTTTTGGTTTTGTATCAGTTGTAAGGATGGATTTTGCGAATTTTATGACTGAATTTTTATTATTTGAAAGAGAAGAAACCAATTGTGGTATACAATCAATAATAACTTCTTTTGGTAAAGGTTCACCTATAACACCTGTTGATGCAATTAAAACCATTTCCTTTTTGATACCGAGTTTATTTGCTAAAAATTCACAAATTTCTTCTGTAGATTTTACTCCATCTTTACCACAAGCAGTATTAGCACAACCTGAGTTAGTTAATATACATTTTATCTCATTTGTTTTTCTTAAATGTTTTTGTGAAACAATAATAGAGTTTGATTTCAAAATATTTGTTGTAAACGAGGCAACACATCGTCCTAATGTTTCTAAATAAATTAAACCCAATTTTAGTTTTTTATTATTTCCAATTAAACAAGAAAGATTCGCAAACTTATACCCTTTTATTTTCATATTATTAACTCTATAACTCACAAACCCTACAACTCAATAAACTTTATTAATTCAGCCTCATTCCTACTTAAATCAATCCTTCGGTTTCTTCAAACCCAAACATTAAATTCATATTTTGTACAGATTGTCCTACTGCACCTTTGATCAAATTATCAATAGCAACAAAAATTTTTATCCAATTATTTTCTTTAGCAAACCCTATTTCACAAAAATTTGTTTTTATAACATTTTTTGTTTGTGGCAACTCACCTATTGACAAAATTTTTATAAACTTACAATTTTTATAATATTTCTTATATATTTCATACAGATTATGAAGTGTAATCTGTAGTTTATTAATTTTAACATATATTGTCGTTAACATTCCTTGATATTGAGGTACAACATGTGGTGTAAAAACAATTTTTATGTTTTTGTGTGCAAGTAAAGAAAGTTGTTCTTCAATTTCAGGTAAATGTCTGTGTTCTCCTGAAGCTGAATAAGGATATGTATTATTTCCGCCATAACCCTCGTACTCTTCAACAAGTTTTTTCCCACCACCTGAATAACCACTCTTTGCATCTACAATTATTTCTTCAGCAAATTTTACAATTGGTGCTAAACCTAAAATTACAGTTGTGGGATAGCAACCAGGATTTGCTACAAAATTTGCATTTTTTATTTTCTGTCTTATTTTTTCATTCATCTCAGGTAAACCATAAACAAATTTTTTTACAAAATGTGGAATAATATGTGAAGTTTTATAAAATTGTTCATATAATTTAACATTTTTTATACGGAAATCAGCACTTAAGTCTATTATTTTAGGTAGTCGTTTTTCACCCAAGGCGTCCAAAACCTTTTTAACAAATTCCATTGATACTTTATGGGGTAAACATAAAAAAATTAAATCAATTTTTTCTAATAATTTATATGTTTTCTCGTCATAGGTTGGTAACAATTCAACGTCTTTACTCAACCTATAATTTTTTTTAAACATTTCAAACTCAGTTTGTAATGAAGTCAATGGAGAAGATGTTAATAAATATTTTATTTTTATTTTTTTGTGGTTCACAAGTATTTTTATTAATTCTGTAGCAGTTATTCCTGAAGTTCCAACTATAGATATTGTTTTCATATTATTTTATTGCAAATAAATCATTACTACAAACTCACCTTTAGGTTCCCCTGAAAAAATTTTTTCATAAACTTCTTTAATTGTTCCACGAATAAACTCTTCATAAATTTTAGTTAATTCTCGTGCAATAACACAGGGTAATTCAGGATTTAATATTGTTAGTAATAACTCTAAAGTTTTTTTAATTCTATGCGGTGATTCATAAAATACCACAGTTGTTTCTTTTAATCCTTTGATTTCTTCAAACAATTTTTTGATTTTACCAGTTTTTTTTGGTAAAAAACCTACAAAAAAAATTTTATGTAAAGGTAAACCTGAACATACTACCGCAGGAATAAACGCTGTTGCACCTGGTATAGGAACTACCTTTATATTGTTTTCAATACATTCTTTGATAATTAAAAATCCGGGGTCTGAAATAGCAGGTGTCCCAGCGTTTGATACTAACGCTACTTTATGTCCTTGTTGGAGATAAGGTATTACTTCTTTTATCCTTTTTTTCTCAATATAATTATAATAACTTTTTAATGGTGTGGATATATTATAATGACCCAACAAAATTTTTGTTTTTCTTGTATCCTCGCAAAGAATTAAATCTACTTCAGATAAAATTTTTACTGCGCGGTAGGTAATATCTTCGATATTTCCGATTGGTGTTGAAACTACATATAAAATACCTTTTTTAGTTTCCATCAGATAAAAATAAAATTTTATCTAAATTAGGTAGACAGAATCATAAACTTTTTAAATAATTATTTATTTTACAACTTCTAAAGAAAAACTTATATCTTTTGCAGAATGTGTTATTTTGCCAACAGAAACAAAATCAATATCTAATCTTCTTAACTTCTTTATTTTTTGTTCATCAATTTTACCAGACACTTCTATTTTTGTTTTTGGCAAATTTTTTCTGATAATTTTTATTGCTTTCTTTAGTTGATCAAAACTCATATTGTCCAACATAATAATGTCAGGTTTTATTTTTAATGCAAGTTTTACTTCTCTTAAATTACAACATTCAATTTCTACATCAGATGTGTAATCCAATCTTTGTTTCATCCGATATAAAATCTCTTCAATAGGAAGTTTATTAAGTTCACAAGCCTTTATATGATTATCTTTAACTAAAACCATATCATCAAGTTTAAATCTATGATTTTTTCCTCCACCTACAACTACAGCATATTTTTCAAGGTATCTTAATCCAGGGTGTGTTTTTCTAGTATCGTATATTTCAAACTTATTTTTTGCAAGTTTTACAAATTTGTTAGTATAAGTAGCAATACCACTCAAATGTTGCAAGAAATTTAGTGCTACACGTTCACCAGCAAGTATCGCTCTTGCAGAACCATAAATTTCTGCAACTTCTTTTTTTGGTTTAACAACATCACCATCAGACACTTTTGCTCGCCAAGAAATTCCTTTATCTAACCTCTTAAACACCTCTTTTGCTACAGGAAGGCCACATACTATACATTTTTCTTCAGCAACAATTTTTGCTTTAATTTTTAATGTTGGCGGGATTATATTCTCTGTCGTAATATCACCATTACCAATATCTTCTTCTAACGCTTGTTTTACAATAGATACAAAATTTTTTCTATCAAGTTTTATTTTCATTTTATTCTGGAGATATAAGGACAATTTTTACTTCAAATAGTGATGTCTCTAATTTATCCCTTACTTAACCATTAATTCTTTCAGTTCTTTTATTTTTTCTCTATACATAATTGCGGTTTCAAAATCAAGTATATCAGCAGCTTTTTTCATTTCTTGTTCAAAAAATTTAATCAATTGAGGAATATTTTGTTTAGATAAATATTCTAATTTTATATCACTTACTTCATAGTAATGTTTTTTCCTTGTGATGTATTGAAACTCTTCATATTCTTTTACTGCTTTTACTATACTTTTTGGTGTTATATTATGTTTTTTATTATATTCAAGTTGTAAATTTCTTCTGCGTTCCATTTCATCTACAGCTTTTTTTATAGAAGTTGTTATTTTATCTGCATACAAGATAATTTTGCTATTTATGTTTCTTGCAGCACGTCCTGCAAGTTGTATCAAAGTTGTTTCATTTCTTAAAAATCCTTCCTTGTCAGCATCAAAAATTGCAACAAGTGTTACTTCAGGCAGGTCCAACCCCTCCCTTAATAAATTAACTCCTACTAAAACATCAAATTCACCCTTTCTTAAATCTTTTATTATATTAATCCTTGTAAGAGCATCTAAGTCAGAATGTATGTATTTTACACGATAATTCTGTGATAATAAATACTCTGCTAAATCTTCAGCAGTACGTTTTGTTAATGTATTAACTAATACACGTCCTTTTTCTTTAACAACTTTGTTTATTTCTTTTTTAACATCTTCAACTTGTGTTTTAGCAGGTTTAATTTCTACAGGAGGGTCAACAAGACCTGTTGGACGTATAATTTGTTCAACAACACGATTTTTAGAAATTTTTATTTCCCATTCTCCAGGTGTTGCCGAAGAATAAATTACGTAATTAAGTAGTCCTAAAAACTCATCAAATTTTAGTGGTCTGTTATCTAAAGCAGAAGGTAGTCTAAAACCATAATCTACCAGAGTTTGTTTTCTTGACCTATCTCCTTCATACATACCATAAATTTGTGGTATTGTAACATGTGATTCATCTATTATACACAAAAAATCTTTAGGAAAATAATCTATAAGACATCCGGGTCGTTCACCAGGTTTTCTGCCAGAAAGATGGCGTGAATAATTTTCAATACCATGACAAAATCCTGTTGTCTCAAGTAGTTCTAAATCATTCATTGTTCTTCTGTAAATTCTTTCTGCTTCTAAAAGTTTGTTTTGCGATTTAAAATATTCAACTCTTTCTTTTAACTCTTCTTTTATATTCTTTAGTGCTTCTTCAAATTTTGGCGGTGTTGTAACAAAATGGCTTGCTGGATAAATATAAAATTTTTTATGTTCTGTTAAAAACTGATTTGTCAATGGTTTATATTCTTTTATATAAACAATTTCGTTGTCTTCAATCCTAACACGGATATAATTTTCTAAATATGATGGCCAAATGTCTATAATGTTACCTTGATACCTAAAAGTATTTCTTTTAAAATCAATATTATTCCTTTCATATCTTATTTTAACAAGTTCGTTTGTTAAAAACTCTATTGAAGTTTTTTTGCCAACTTCAAGATATACACACAGATTTTTAAAATCTTCTGGAGAACCAATGTTATAAATACAAGAAACTGATGCTACAACTATTACATCATCCCGAGATAACAAACTTGTTGTAGCTTTTAATCTTAATCTATCAATTTGTTCATTAATTGATGCATCTTTTTCTATATACGTATCAGTTTCCGGAATATATGCTTCTGGTTGATAATAATCATAATAAGATATAAAGTACTCAACTGCATTTTCAGGAAAAAATTCCTTAAATTCAGAATAAAGTTGTGCAGCTAAAGTTTTGTTATGTGAGATAACAAGTGTAGGTTTTTGTACTTTTGCTATCACATTTGCTAAAGTAAATGTTTTACCAGAACCAGTAACACCAAGTAACACTTGATGTTTATATCCTTTTTTTATACCTTCAACAAGTTGTTTTATAGCTTTAGGTTGGTCCCCTGAAGGTTTAAATTTTGAAACAAGTTTAAACTTCATTTTTTAAAAAAATCTTTTTTAAATATCTTCTTTATCACATCAAGTTCTCTATAATTTGTTAAATCCCAACTTAATGGTGTAACAGAAATAAATCCATTTTTTACAGCGTCAACATCTGTATTTTTTATATTTGTTTGCTTGTTTGAGATAAGTTTACTTTTTAACCAGTAATATGGAAGACCTACAGGATCAAATTTTTTATAAACAATATCTTCGTATTGTCTGTTTCCTAAAACAGTAATTTTTATACCTTTAGGTTTGTTTTTTGGAAAATTTATATTTAAGAATCCTTTGTATCCACTTTTTAGAATATGTTGAATAATATTTTTAGAAATTTTTGCAACCATATCGTAATTTTTAGAAATAGATGATATTGCAACACCAGTTCTTTTTAAAAACACAGCTTCTCTTGCAGCAGCAACTGTTCCAGAATAATTAACATCACCACCTAAATTAGGACCTTGATTTATACCAGCAACAACAATATCTGTTTTATTTTTCTGAAACTCAATTATCCCTAACCTAACACAATCAGCTGGTGTTCCTGATACAACTTTTATTTTGTATCCATTTAAACTGACTTCTTTAACTCTTACAGGAAAAAATAAGGTTAATGAATGGCTTATTGCAGAACTATCCTTTTCAGGTATTACCACACATAATTCACCTATTTTTGATAATTCTTTAACCAATGGTAAAAGACCAAAACTGAACAAACCATCATCGTTTGTTATTAATATCTTATATTTTTTCATAAAATAGATTTTAATGGCTAATTACCTAGCATAATCTTCTGCTCTAACTTCCCTTATAACTACAACTTTTATTTGTCCAGGATAGTCAAGTTCTTTCTCAATTTTTCTTGATATATCATATGCTAAAACTTTAAGTTGGGCATCACTAATTTTATCCGGTTGTACCATAACACGAACTTCTCTTCCTGCATATATTGCATAAACATTTTCAACACCACGAAATGATTTTGCTATCTCTTCAATTTTTTCTATACGTTTAATATAATGTTCTACAGTATCCTGTCTTGCTCCAGGTCGTGATGCAGAAATAGCATCTGCTGCAGCCAAAATAAACGCTTCTATACTTTTTGGTTCTTCTATTCCCTCATGATGAGATAAAATTGCGTTAATCATTTTATCAGATTCACCATATCTTCTTGCAATATCAGCTGAGATCTGATGGTGTGCTCCTTCAACTTCATGGCTGACTGCTTTACCAATATCATGTAGCAAACCTGCTTTTTTACAAAAATTTATATCTGCGCCAAGTTCGCCAGCAATTGCTCCTGCTATAATAGCAACTTCTTTTGTATGTTGAAGTTGATTTTGTCCATAAGAAGTTCTAAACTTTAGTTTACCTAAAAGTTTCAAAATTTCTGGATGTAATCCTAACACTCCAACTTCTATAGCAGCATCTTCACCAATTTTTTTAATATATTCTTCAAACTCTTCTTTTGTTTTATTAACTATTTCTTCGATTCTTGCAGGTTGAATTCTACTATCTTGTACTAATTTTTCCATAGCAATTTTTGCAATCTCTCTTCTTACTGGATCAAAAGAAGAAATAACTATACATTCGGGTGTATCATCTACAATTACATCAACACCGGTAAGTTGTTCAAAAATTCTTATATTTCTTCCTTCCCTTCCTATAATTCTTCCTTTAAGTTCGTCAGGAATTTGAATTATAGTTGTTGTATTATCTGACGCTACTTCAGAAGCAACACGTTGTATTGCAACAGATAATAACTCTTTTGCTTTTTTATCTATTGTTTCTTTAAATTCATCTTCATATTTTTTTAATTTTACTGCAAACTCATTTTTTACTTCTTCTTCTAAACTTTGAAACAATATTTTTTTTGCTTCTTCTTGAGTAAGGTTCGAAATTTTTTCTAAGAGTTGTCTTTGTTTTTCTATTTGCTGATACAACTGTTTTCTATCTTCTTCAATTTTTAAACTCTGTTGTTTTAATCTATTTTCTTTTTCATACAATTCTTTTTCTTTCCTTTCAATAATTTCATATTTTTTATCCAAATTTTCTTCTTTATATCTTAACCTCTTCTCCCAACTAAGAAGCTCTTGTTTTTCCTCCCTAATTGAACGTTCAAACTCAATTTTTTCTCTTTCAACAATATATTTTGCTTCTTGTCTTGCTTTTTTAAGTTCTTCTTCTGCAGTTTTTTTTGCATCTTCTAAAATTTTTTTTGCTTGCATCTCAGCTGAAGATAATGCTTTCTTTCCATATAGGTATCTTATTAAATATCCTAAGAAAAAACTTAATATTATACTAATAATTAACATAATCCAATTCATAGCAATTTCTCTCCTTTCTTTTTAGTTTTGGTAAACTATTTTATGATGTTTATGAACAACTCTATAATTTGCGTGGACAAAAAAAATTAAAAATAAGATTCTTTTTTGGCGAAATACGCAGACTGAAGCCTGCGGCTACCCAAAAAATTAAACTTGGATTTTGGGCTGCAACAACCGTGTTGTCACAGTTTTTTGATTTGGAGTGTAACAACCACGTTGTTGCAGTTTTTTGTAATTTCACCTGCACATTCAGGACACACAACCTTTTTAGCAAACCAAGGTTTGCTGCTACAAAATAAATAAAAATTGTAGTTGCAAAGCTTGCTTTTGCTCTATTTTTAGCAGACCAAGGTCTGCAACTACAAATAATATGCGCAAACCAAGGTTTGCTACTACAAAATAATTTACGCAGAATAAAACCTGCGACTACCGAAAATTCACACTCCGCAACGCACGGTAACTGCAACCTTTAGGCTGCGGTTTTCGTTAACGAAATTACGCAGGTTGAAGCCTGCGGCTACAAAATTATAATTTTTGTATCTCAAAGAACATCATATTTAGTTAACAGAACCTCTTTTTTATTGTAAATTGCTAAAAAAATTTCTATCTACATATTATTCTTTCTTCAGACACTACACAGTTAAGTTTAACATCATTTTTTTCTGTTGGTAGAGATTCAACAATTTGAAAATCATAACATACTCCACATTTAAAACAATTCACATTCTTTAAAAATTTATCATAATAACCTCCACCGAAACCTATTCTATAGCATCTTTTATCAAATACTATGCCAGGAACAACAATAAAATCCAAATTTATTTTTTTCAAATTTTTACCTTTTGGTTCATATATACCAAATTTATTTTTAATAAACTCACTATTATATTTTCTTACTTCCAAAATTTTTTTCTTAAAATTAACTACTGGAAAAAAGAAATTTTTATCTTTGCATATTTTTATTAACTTAAGAACATCTACCTCGTTTTTAAACGGGTAATATATCATTACATTTTTTGCCTTTTTAAACTCTTCTAATGCTAACAAATTTTTTATTATTTTTTTATCATTTTGACTCTTTGTTCTTTTATTAAGTTTTAACCTCAATTCTAAAAATTTTTTTCTTAATATCTGTTTCTCATTATTCATTTTTTAACATCTATTTTTTATCTTTTTCTATTTTTGCTTGTCTTAACTTTTCCAATCGTTGTTTTATCTCTTTTTCTTTACCAACATCTTTTGGAAAATAAAAGTATTTTTCATATTCCATATATTTCTGTATCACAAAACTTCCTTCATAATCATGTGGGTAAAGATAACCTTTTCCATGACCAAACTTTTCAGCATCACGATGTCCATTTTTAAGATGTTGAGGCACTTCTTGTACTTTTTGTGTCTCAAGTTCATTTTTAACATTTTGTAATGCTTCATAACTCGCATTAGATTTTTCTGCACAAGCAAGATAACATACAACTTCTGCTAAAATAATCTCGGCTTCAGGCATACCAACAAATTCTATAGCTTCAAGTGCTGATGTTGCTAATACTAAAGCAAAAGGATCTGCATTGCCAATATCTTCAGCTGCAAGAATTATTAGCCTTCTTATAATATATCTTGGATCTTCACCAGCCATAAGCATTTTTTCCATCCAGTAGAGCGCAGCATCTGGGTCTGAACCACGAACTGATTTTATAAACGCAGAAATGTGATCATAATGATAATCAGAAGATTTGTCATATTTTAATGATAGTGGTGGTATACATTTTTTTACAACATCTAAGCTAATATTTTTTTGTCCTTTTTTTGTCAAATATATAGCTGATAAATCTAAAACATTCAACGCTTTTCTTGCATCACCATCAGCATAATGTATAATATACTCACAAGCATCTTCATCTATAGTTAAGTTTAAACTACCTAATCCTTTGGAATTATCTGTCAATGCACGATAAATTATAGTCTTTATATCTTCATCCGTAAGTTTTTTAAATTCTGCAATAAACGAACGAGACAGTAATGCTTGGTTTACATAATAAAATGGATTTTCAGTAGTTATACCAATAAGAATAATATTTCCATTTTCAACTTCTGGTAAAAGGACATTTTGTTGATGTCTATTTAAATGATGTATTTCGTCTAAAATTAACAAAAATTTCTTTTCTTGATGATAATGTTTTACTGTATTAATTAATTCTTTCATCTCAGAAATGCCAAACATAGTAGCGTTTGTATGGATAACTTCAGCAGTTGTTTTTTTAGCGATAAGTTTTGCTAAAGCAGTTTTCCCAGTCCCAGACGGTCCATAAAATATTAAAGAGAAAAGTTTATCTTCTTCTATTAAAGTTCTTAAAACTGCATCTTTTGATAAAAGATGTTGTTGACCAACAAATTCATCAAAACTTTCTGGTAAAAATCTAGCAGATAACAACAAATTTTTTTTATGCTTAAACAGTTCTGCAGTCATTGTAGGTAGATTTTAAACAAAAAATTATGTGAAATTTAGGATAGAATTAGGGAAAGGAAAGTTTAATTTTATTTAGAAGTGTACTCAGCAAGTTGTTTATCAATTTCTTCAATAAGAGACGAAATTTTTGTTTCTAAAATATCAATTTTTTCTTCTGTTTTCTTTTCTAAACTACATTTTTCTTTTGCGATTTCTAACAATGTATATGCATAACTGCGTATGGTATCAACTTGTTCTTTTTTTACTTCGTTAAATTTTTCATTAATCTGTGACGCAACAAGTTCTAAAAAAAGTTGTTCAGCTGAAGAAACAGAATCTAAATAAATTTCTTGTGGGCCTATTTTTAAAAAAAATGGTTCTTTTTCAACTTCTTTCATAAAAAAATTTTTCCTTTCCCTAATTCTTAATGTTATATTAAATACAAAAAAAGAATGTATTTGTCAATGAATTAAAAGAAAAAAAATTTTATAGAAAAGGATTTACTTAATTAAGAAAAACAAAAAAGATTATACAGCAGCTGAAATCTTCTCGATAAGTTTTTTTAGTTTTTGTTTTACAATTCCTGTTTTTTCCTGTAAGTTTATAAATTCTTTGTAATAGTTTTGCAATTTTTTATTTTCTTCTTGTAATAAATTTATATCTTCTAGCAACTTTTTGTTTTCTAACTTTAATGAAATTAAAACATTTTTATACATCTGTATTTTTTCTTCCAAAATTTTTATTTGTTTTTCCAACATTTCTAATTTTTTAAGCAACCTATTTTCTTTTTCCATAGAGATTTTTTAACCCTATGTTTTTCCATATTCATCAAACAACATTATTTTTCTTCTACATTTTGGACAAAGTATTTCATACATATATTCTCGTTGGTTAAAAGTATAAAACTGGATATTTTTTTGAAACACTGACAAAAGTTTTTCTTGTAATGTTTGTATCAAATTTATGTTTCCAAAAGATTTATGACCTAATTTATTTATAACATACAATAAATGTTTCCTAGTAGAAATAACATTTCCACAATATGAACAAACAATTAATTCATGTTTAATTTCATCAGATTTTAATTTTGTCCTATCAGTAGTTGCTAAATCAAACTCAGTCGACATTACAACACCAGGAATCTTTTCGTTTCTTGTAGTACATTCTCTTGCACATTGACCACAAAATATACACTCGTCATAATGCCAAACTAAAACACGTTCTTTTTTACCATTGTCAGACAAATTTTCACCAACATGTATTGCTCCAGTAGGACAAACTTCAGCACATGCACCACAACCTATACATCCTTCATTAGATGGAAGTGGTTTTCCACGAAAACCTTCTGGTGGTGTATGTGGTTCAAAAGGAAACTTTGTTGTAGCAGGACCTTTTATTAAAACTTTTATTGCATGTACTAATTCTCTTATTTTTGGATATTTCATTTTAATTTTAATTCAACTTTTTTAAATACTTTAACCTTTTAGTATTCAATTTTTCAACTATTTTTATACTCATCACATACAGATTTATCACACAATTTCACTCCTGATTTATATGCAGCACGTGATAACGCATGTGCTGAAACAGGTGCTGTAAGTAAAACAAAAAACATTGTTAACAAACATTTAAGACCTATTGAAGAAAATCCGTAATATAAAAATAAACCAAATAAAATCCCACAAGTACCTAATGTGACACATTTTGTAGATGCTTGAAGACGATTATATACATCAGGCAACCTTACTAAACCTAAACAGCCAAAAAAATCAAAACATATACCTATTATTATAAAAATATATCCTAAAATATGGTTAATCATCTAAGTGTCTCCCTTCAAGATATTTTGCTAGCGCTATTGTTCCTATAAATGATTGTAGTGCCCATGCAACTGCTATGTCTATAAAAAAATCTTTTTTTGTTACTAATGTCAAAAATGCACAACTGCCTACTACTAATATTCCTAATATATCAACTCCCACTGCACGGTCAGCTGGAGTTGGCCCTGCTGCTATTCTATATAAACAAAAAATTATACATACTATTATTGGATTTAGCAATCTCAAAAAAATATCCATTTTTAATATAAAATTAAGTATTAGCAACACCACAAAAATTATGAAAAAAATTATATATTTTAAAAGTTTCATAAAATTATTCAAAAATTTTCTCTAATATTTTTTCAAACCGTGAAACAATAATCTGTGTGGCTTTTTCAATATCTGTTGATTTAACATTTATCCAGTGCACATACAAATATCCGTTTTCTTTGTCAACATCAACACTCATTGTTCCCGGTGTCAAAGTAATAGAATTTGCTAAAAAAGTAAGTCCTGTATCTGACTTAAGTTTTGTTTTAACTTTTACAATACCAGGTCTTATTGGAAGTTTTGGGTGAACAACTCTATACGCAACATCAAGGTTTGCTTTTATCATTTCCCAAAAAAGGACTAAAAGATAATAGAAAAACCACAAATACCTGCTCGGATTTTTAAATTTATACGGATTTTGAGTATAAATATCTCCAACTAAAAGTGTAACTATTAAACTGCATAATAAACCAATTATTATATGTTGGATATCAAATGAAAATGTAAAAAGTATCCACACTAAAAATGATATTATAAACAATACAATTCTACTATAGATACTTTTCATTTCAGTTCAAAAACTTTTGTTCCGTATACTATACCTTGTTGTAATACATCAACAGCTTTTGATAAAAAATATGGTCTTATCTGCGGAATCAAAATCAAACTTATTACAATACAACATATACTAAGTATAAGCATTGAGATAACCATATAAAATGGTACTTCTTTAATAGTGGTGCGATTTACTTCTTCTGATTTTCCATAAAATCCATATTTTAAAACTTTTGTAAAGCTTGACAATGTTAGAAAACTTACAATTGTTGCTATAAATCCTGCAAAATACTGTTTTGCTTGAATACAAGCAAAAATAATTATCAACTTTGACCAAAACCCGTTAAATGGCGGTATACCAGAGATCGACATACTACCTACTAAAGCAGAAAAAGTAGTCAAAGGCATATTATGATTAAGTTCACCCATTTTTCTTAAATCTCTTGTTCCTAAAGTATATTCAGTAGCACCACTTGTTAAAAACAAAAGCGATTTAAATATGGAATGGTTCATCAAATGAAATAACCCACCTAACATACCCAACGGTGTCCCCAAACCAACACCGAGTATAATATAACCAACTTGGCTTATGGAATGATATGCTAAAAGTCGTTTATAATCCCATTGATATAATGCCAAAACTACTCCAACAAACATTGAAATTAATCCTAAAATAACAAGAACAGAAAGTATTTTTTGTTCAACACCTAAAACATTAAATAAAATTCTTACCATTGCATAAACTCCCAATGTTTTTATTAATACACCTGACAACATTGAAGATATTGGTGCAGGTGCAGACGGATGCGCGTCTGGCAACCACGAATGAAACGGCACCAACGCGGATTTAACACCAAAGCCAACAATTAGGAGAATAGAAATAAACCTTATAAAATATAATTTGTTAATATCAGAAAGATTTGCTAAAGTCAAAGAAATATCTGCTAAATTCAAACTTGAAACGTAACTATAAATTAATGCTATTGACAACAAAATTATTGCTGATGCAACTGAACCTAAAACAAGATATTTAAAAGATGCTTCAAGTTCTTCTGATTCACAACCAAACGCTACTAATGCGTAAGAAGCAATCGCTGCAACTTCTAAAAACACATACATATTAAATATATCACCCGTAATTATAACACCATTCATTCCAGCAAGCATAAGCATAAACAATGCGTAATATTTCCATTTATCAGTATATTTTTCCATATAAGAAATTGAATAAATACAACAACATAATGCAATAAGATTTACTGTTATCAACATCAAAACTGTCAAATGGTCAACAACAAGCATTATACCAATTGGTGCAACCCAACCACCAACTCTGTAAGTCAAAATATTATGTTGAGATAAATTTAAGTTGTAAAGAATGACAAAAGAAAAAAATGTTGTTAATATACAAACAATGTTTGAAAAAATATCAGAAAACAATTTTGAAAATCTTCCTAATAAAGAATTTAAAAATGCACCAGCTAA
>CAZFSG010000005.1:18580-33260 GCA_964521665.1 uncultured Elusimicrobia bacterium | reverse complement strand
TTATCCTTTAAGTTTTCTTATCTCTGTTATATCAAAAGTACCGTATTTTTCATAAAGTCGTATTGCAATCGCTACCATCAACATCGTTACAGCTAATCCTATAACAATAGCAGTTAAAACTAGTGCTTGTGGTAACGGGTCAACCATAGGTTGAATTTGTCCATCTTTTGACAATATAGGGAAAATACTTTGTTTTTTATAACCAATTAATACTAAAAACAGATTCAAAGAATAATCAATAATTCCTAATCCAATTATTATTTTTATCAAATTTTTTTTAACTAACACTGCATACAAACCTACTAAGAATAAAACTAAACATAATATATATGGTAAATACTGGTTCATTTTTTTATTCCTTTGAACTAATGAATAATATAAGTGTTAAAAATGCGCAAAACAAACCAAATCCTACTTTCAACATTATTGATAAATTACAAGGAAGTATGATTCCTGCTGAAAACAGATTGAATGGCTTTCCTTTACCATAAATATTCATAAAGAAATATCCTGCTAAAAAACCTGCTACTGCTATTAATAAAAACAAAATTGCACCAATACTTTCAAAAACAGCAGCGATTTTCTCAGAAAATTTTTTTATAACAAAATCTTTACCAAAAGCTAATATTAAATGTATAAAAGACAATGCTAAAATAACACCGCCTGCAAAACCACCACCTGGTGTCAAATGTCCATGAAATGTAATATATAAACCATAAAGCATAATAAGTCCTACTGTAAGCCGAGTTACAGTTTTAACAATTAAAGTCATTCCTGAAATTTTATTTTTATCTTTCATTTTTTCCTACCTATCTTTCTCATTACTGCTAAAACACCTAATACTGCAGTAAATAACACTGTCGCTTCACCCAATGTATCATATGCACGATAGTCTAAAATTACTGATGCAACAATATTTGCAGCACCTGTTTCTGAAATAGCATTTTTTATACCTTGTCCTTCAGTGATATAATAACTTGCGACTTTTAGTTTTGGCTCACCAAATGGTGGTAAAAGTCTTACTATTGAATACAAAGAAATTAAAAATATTATTACACCAACAAATGTAACAGTTTTTACAAAAATTTCTCTTCTTCTGTAATATACACTGTCTCTTGTAACAGTAGCTCTAATAAGTATAATTAATGCTAAAATTTCTACTACAAGTTGAACAATTGCTAAATCAGGTGCTTGTAGTAACAAAAATGTAAGCGCTAAAATTACACCTACTGCACCAATACTTACAACTGAAGATAATAAATCTTTTAGTTCAACTGCAACAACTGCACCAAATATCATTAAAAATATTAAAAACGAGATTATATTTTCAATTGTCATATCTTTATTCCTAATAATATCAAAATTGCTAACCCTATTATCAACCAAGACAAATAAAAGTGTAAATTACCATTGTGTAAAAACGATAAAATATTGCCGATACCTAAAAACAAGTTTCTAAACCAAAAATAAATATCAAAAAATTTTTGTTCAGCAAGATAATATAAAAGCCTAAAACCAGAAATTTCTTTTATTGAATTGTAAAATTCTTCTTTAACAAAATCTGTCTGATCTGGCTTTAATTCACCCAAGAGATAAACAGGTGCTGTTCTAACTTCAACACTTGAAATAAAATAAATTATCAATCCTAATATTATTCCCAACCCTATCAAAAATGTAGCAAGTTGTGGTTGCCAAAGACCTATAAAGTTTATCTCTGTAGATGTCAAAACTTTTAGAGAAGGTATAATAAAATACTTCAATGGTAATTGCCATGCAAAGATACCAAAAAGTAAACATAACAAAGACAAAACTAATGTTGTAATCCATAAATTAAAATATACTTCTTTTCCTACTTCCTTTTGTTTGCCTAAAAAAACACCTGTTGTTAATTTTATAAAACTTGCTAAAGTCAATGCAGAACCAAACATCGCTGAAATAAGACATAAAATTGCTATTATTCGTTGACTACTACTAACATTTTGTATTTTTTGTATCACTGCTTGATAAATCATCCATTTTGAGAAAAACCCGTTTAATGGTGGAACACCAGAAATTGCTAACGCTGAAATTATAAAACTAAAAAATGTTATAGGCATAACTTTTGCATACCCTCCAAGTCCTGAAATTTCGTCTGTATTTGCTTTTTGTTCAACAGAAGAACAACTTAAAAATAAACACGATTTATATATTGCATGATTTATCATATGGAAAATACCGCCTGCCACACCTAAAGGATTTCCACAACTTATACCTAAAACCATATATCCAACTTGTGATACAGCATGGTATGAAAGAAGTTTTTTATAATTATGTTGTATCATTGCCATAAACACTGCAATAATTATTGTTAACGCACCTAAAATCATAAGTAATAACGAAAATCTTACATCAAGAACAAAAATGTTACAACAAATCCTTGCTAAAAAATATATTCCTAAGAGTTTATCCAAAGATGCAGGTAAAAATGCTGTAGTTTGCACTGCTGCTTCCTCTGCCATATCTGGTATCCAGGTATGTAATGGTATAGCACCTGCTTTTGCAAACGACGCTAATAACAGACATAAAAAAGAAATAACAGCAAGATTTGAATCAAGAGATAATTTAACATCTAAAATTTCTAATTTATTTGTAAGCAGCCAAATTATTGCTAAACCTAAAATTAGAAATGAATCTGTTGCACCAATTATTATAAAACTCTTTTTTGCAGAAGGTGCACTCTGTGGAGTTAAATTCAACATTAAATACAAAAACAAGCCTGTTATTCCCCAAAAAGTTATAAACAAAATGAAATTGTTTGAACAAACTGCAGCTATTGAACTACATAATGTAAAAAGAATGTAGGAATAAAACTTTATTTTCGAAGTTTTATCTTTTATATAATAACTTAACGAGTTTATTGAATATAAACAAATTATTAAACCAAAGAATGTGATACCTAAAACAATAAATTTTGCTAAACTATCAATATAAAAATATTCAGTTATAACATCTGGTGTAAAGAATAATTTAACACCAAAAATAAAAATTATAAAAGAAAAAACAAAAGATAAAATTTCAGCAAAATCTACCTTCAAAAAACTTGTTAAAAATAATACTAACCCTGAAAGAAAAGATATTTTAAGCAAATTATAAAAATTTTGCATAATTTATATGGTTTGTTTTATTTTTTGTGTTTTTTGTTGAGATAATTTTATCAAATCGTTCCAAGTATATACAACTTTTTTAGTAGCAATATCAACTGCTACAGAACGTTCTGTACAACAATAACAAGGGTCAACTGCAGCTAAAGTTATCGCAGCATCTGCAATAGACTGACCAACAGCTGCAACTTTGTTTGATGCAATATTCATATAACTTGGAGCACGGATTTTATGTCTTATAGGTCTGTTTGAACCGTCAGAACGAATATAGTGGTAAACTTCGCCTCGTGGTGCTTCATAATGTCCAATACCTTCGCCTGGAGGTATAAAATCAACTTTTGTTTCAATATTCCCTTCAGGTTCTTTTTTAAGTGCATTTAAACATTGTTTTATAATTTTTATTGATTCATACATTTCTAATACACGAATCACAGCTTTGTCAAAAACATCACCATTGTATAATACAGGTACATTAAACTCCACCATACCATAAGCAGAATTTTGTGGATCATCCCTTCTTACATCTATATTTATACCACTTGCTCTTGCAGTAGGACCTACAACACAAAAACTTATTGCATCTTCTTTAGTTAAAACACCAACACCTTTAAGTCGTGCGTGTATCACTGGATCATCCATTATTGCACCTTTAAACATATCCAAAGCTGGTGCCAACTCATCACACATTTTTTCAACTTGTGGTATTAAATCTTTTGGTATATCTTTTCTTACACCACCAATTTTAAACATTGCATAATGTTGACGATTACCAGATATCAATTCTAAAATATCACATACTGACTCTCTATACTTCCATGACCACATCCATACAGTGTTATATCCTATAAAATGTCCTGCAAGACCAAGCCAAAGTAAATGAGAATGTAACCTTTCAAGCTCACCAATTATACTTCTTATATATTTTGCACGCACTGGTATATCTATCCCAAGTAAATCTTCTACTGCATTAACATAAGCAAACGGGTGTGATGTAGAACAAATACCGCAAATACGTTCAACTAAAAACGTTACTTGGTCAAAATGTTTCGTAGTAGAAAGTTGTTCTATCCCACGATGATTATACCCTATCTCTATATCAATATCAACAACAGTTTCTCCGTCTATATATAGTTTAAAAAACTCTGCTTCTTCTTGCAAAGGATGATATGGACCTATTGGAATTATTTTTCTTTTGTTATTTTCCATTTTTATTTTTCCCTTAAAGGATAATTTCCTTCAGGCCAATCTTCAGATAAAAGCAAATGTTTTAAATTTGGATGACCTACAAAATTTATTCCTAAAAGTTCCCACATTTCTCTTTCAATCCATTCTGCTGCTTTAAAAACTTTTGTTAAACTTTCAATCTCTGGTTTTTCTTTTTCTAATTTTACTCTCAATGTAACAATTTGTCCAGTTTTGTCATAACTAAAATGATACAAAATTTCAAAATTCTGTTCACAATCAATACCAGATGCTGTTTGAAATCTGAAACCTAAATCGTCAAACAAAATTTTTGCACAATCAATAATATTTTTTTTATCAATTTCAATATAATATCTTCTTTTATTTTTTTCAAAAAAATTTATAATTTTGTTTCCAAATTTTTCTTTTACTTGTGGTATAATATCTTCATTCATAATCATAACAATTTAACTGTGTCTTTACAATTTTTATTTTACATTTTTGGCGAACCAGAAACCCGCTGTTACTAACAATTTTATTCTAAAAAATTATTTACTTAATGCTTTAACTAATTTTACAACACCTGCTATAATTGCCTCAGGTTTTGGAGGACAACCTGGTATATATGCTGCTACAGGGACAAATTTATCAACAGGTCCTGGACTATTATACGAATCTTTAAAAATTCCTCTACCACATGCACATGTACCAACTGCTACAACAAAACATGGTTTAGGAGCTTGGTTGTATAAATCAATAAGTTTTTGATAATTTTTATAATTTGGTACACCTGTTACAAGTAAAACATCAGCATGTCTTATTGAACCCACAAGTTGTATACCAAACCTTTCTAAATCATATCTTGGTGTTAACGCATCAAGTATTTCTATATCACAATTATTACATGGTGACAATGCCAAATGGAACACCCACAATGATTTAAGAGTTGATTTTTTTAATATGTTCATAAAATTATAATCCTACCAATGCTAAAATAATTGAAAACAAACTTAATGGAAAAACTAAGAACCAGAAAAATTTTATTATCTGGTCAATTCTTAATCTTGGATTTACATTTCTTATAAGTGTAAAAATTATAATAAGTAAAACATATTTTATTATTAAAAGAAACCACCCACCTTTAAATAAAAATACAGTTATAATAAAAAGCGGTACTGTAGAAAACAAAATTTGTCTTGTTAATCTTATTATACCTAAAAGTGGACCTGAGTATTCTATAAAGATGCCACTTGCAAGTTCTGTTTCTGCTTCAGCTACATCAAATGGAACAAGACCTAATTTTGCTTGGAAACATATTATAGCAACAATTAAAGCAATTATTTCTGAAACACTTGAAAACGCTGAAATTTTCATCAATTCAGCAAATTTTATACTGCCTGATTTTATAATTGAAACTAAAACTGCACAAATAAGTGGTAATTCATAAGACAACATAAGTTTTATTTCTCTTGAAACACCAACTACAGCTATAGGATTTCCAGAAGCAGCAGAACTTATCATAAACATTATTGAAGGTATCATAAATAAATATAAAACAACTATAATATCACCTACAAAACTGTGTTGTGGTAAGATTATTACTAACCACACTATTGTTGCAACAAGGACAGATGAAACTAATCCAATAACAAGTGGTAAAACAAACAATGTTTTATTTGCAGTATCAGGTATAACAACCTCTTTAGAAAAAAGTTTGAACAAATCATAAAAATTTTGTAACAAAGGTGGACCTTTACGCCATTGTATCCTTGCAGTGAGTTTTCTATCAACCCAAGCAACTATCATTGAGAAAATACTAACAAAAACAAATCCCGGGAAAATTAAATAATAGATTATACTCATTGTTTTATTTCCCTATAGGTTCTAAAATCCACTTTTTAACTCTTGCAACAAGATTTTTGTTTATCTCATAAATATCCTGTTTTTCATCATGTTCAATTTCAATATATTGTATTGCACCTTCAGGACAAGTTATAACACATAATGGCGGATTTTTATCATCAGCACGTGGTAAACAAAAATCACATTGTGAACTTTTGTATTCTAAAACATCTTTGTATATTGTTCCAAAAGGACACGCAACTAAACAACTTTTGCAAGAAGTACACCTAAACAAGCTTCTATGAAGTATACCATTTTGATCTTTAAACAACGCTTCATTAGAACACGCAGTTATACAAAACGCATCTTCACACTTGCGACAGATATAATATTGCAACACTTTTGAAAAAAATTTTTCAAACCCTTTATTTTGTGATTCTTCTTTTTCTGAATCTCTAAATGTTCTTGAATGTTTGTAATAATATGAACATTTTGCTTTACATTCTTTACAACTATAACATTTTTCTATATCTATAAAAATACGTTTTGTCATTTTTTTTCTCATTCAAATGGTTCAGGTATATCTTTTAGTTGTTCCCAACTAAATACTGGCCCGTCTTTACAAATAAAATAACTTCCTATCTGACAATGACCACATTTTCCTAACCCACAACTCATGTTTCGTTCCATTGAAAGATAAATCTGTTGCGGCTTAAATTTCATATCAACAAGTTTTAAAGTTGTAAACTTCATCATAATCGGTGGACCACAAACTACCGCAACACAATTTTTTACATCAACCTGAATTTTATCTAATAAACAGGTAACCACACCTACAGTCTCATCCCACTCTCCAGGTTGACATTTATCTACAGAACGCAAAATTTCTAACCCATTGATTTTTTTCCATTCAGGAAATAAATATTTGTATACTATATCCTGTGGTGTTCTTGCTCCATAACATAAAATAATTTTTTTAAAATCATTTATTCTTTCAATCAAAGTTAACAACAGTGAACGCAGTGGCGCAAGTCCAACACCACCACCTATTATCAAAACCTCTTTCCCTACAAATTTATCCACAGGATAACCTTTACCATAAGGACCCCGAATACCAACTATATCGCCTTCTTTCATAGAATGTAACACTTCCGTCATTCTTCCAACACGCATTATTGTAACATCAATTGTTTCAGTTTTATATGGTGAGGAGGATGGAGTAAACGGTGCCTCACCAACACCATATACAGTAAGTTCTATAAATTGACCTGTTTGAAATACAAACTTTTCACCATTAAGTGGTTCTAAAGTAAATGTTTTTATATTAGGTGTTTCTTCAATAATTTTTTTTATTTTAAAATTTTTTGGAGAATATATACTCATATTATTTTTTTACAAGCACTTCTTCACCTTTTGCTAAAACTAAATTCCTTATTACTTTTCTTATATCAATTTTTGCAGGACATACTTCAATACATCTTCCACAACCTGTACAAGCATAAAAACTAAAATTTTCATACCTATATACAAACTTACATTGGTATCTATTTCTGAATCTTTGATATTTATACTTTCTTGGATTTGCACCACCTGCTACACGACCGTATCCTGTGAAATGACACACATCCCAAACTCTGTCCCTGTATTGCTCATTATATGACTTAGAAGCTTCTCGTATCAAAAAACAATAACAACTTGGACATATAAAATTACATCCACCACATTGAACACATTTCTCAGATTCTATCTTCCAAATTTTATCAAGTTCATAAGAATGTTTTAATGTTTTATAATATTTCTCATTTTCTTCTTTCAAAAATTCGTTGTTGAAAATATAAATTTTTCTATTTGCTACTTCACGATTACTATTTCTTTGAACTTCTTCTGTTTTTGTAGGTTGTTCAAAATTTTGGAAATACTTTTCTAAAAATTCTTCACCAGCTGAAGTATAAGATTCTAAAATTAAATTATTTTCATCAACAAACGATATATTTAAATCACTTATACCATCTTTTTGTTCAACATAAGGTTTACCACCAACTATACCACAGAAACATATTTGCTGAGGTTGGATACAATCAGCAGTAATTATCAAAGTTTTCTCTCTATAAGTTTTATACATTTCATCAACATAATCACTCAAAAACATTTTATCCAACACTTTTATTGCTTGAACATCACACCATTTTATCCCAACTAAAATTTGTTGTTGTAATTCAGAGTTGATAGACAAATTATCTTTTGCAGGAAAGAATAGTAATTTGATAGGTTCTATAGTCCTTATATTTAAAAGAGTAAAATTTTCTAAATTTTTATTTATAAGAGAATTAGATAAATGTCCATCTCTACAAGGAAAGTAAATTAATTTTTGTTCTTCTCGTACCAATTCATAAAGTATATTAACAAAATCAGTATAGGAAATAAGACGTTTCATTTTTTTATAAATTTTGTGAAAATTTACAAAAACAAAAAATTTTTGTCAATAGTTTTTTCAAAAAAATTTATTTTTCAATATTATTTTGGCATTTAATACAATACTTCGCCCAAGGTAACACTTTTAACCTTTTTTTAGTAATCATTTTTCCACAATGTTCACAAATACCATAAGTTCCTTTATCAATTTTTTCTAAAGATAAAGATATTAAATCAAGAATTTTTCTTTGTGTATCAGTAAGTTCCTGCACCATTTCTTTACCAAGGACACTGTCTGCTATATCTGCTTCATCACCTATCTCATCAAACAATAGTGTTTTAACATCTTTTTGCAAACTCATTAGTTCTTCGTATTTTTTTAATAATTTCTCTTTACATTCCGCAATAAATTTTTTTGACAACTTTTTAATTTTTTTTACCTTTTTTATTTTCTTTCTTTTTTGCATAGTTTTCCTCATTATTTTATAACTTTTATAGTTTTAAGAAACTCACTTTCTTGTCCTACTACACGAACAGTAAACGAAGCAAGTTCTTCTAAATAACTAATAACTTCTTTTGTTATACGTTCACCTGGTGTTAATATAGGCAACCCTGGCGGATACGGAGTTAATACTTGTGCTGAAATATGTCCAGCAGCTTTTTTTAACGGGACACGTTTCGTATTTGTTGAAAAAAACGCATCTCGTGGTAACATTACAACTTCTGTAGTAAGTGGAGGTAGTTGTAATTTCCAAAATTTGTGTTTACCATAATATTTTTTGGATATATCAGTTATAGCATACACTAACTTCTCAATATCTTCTTTTGTAGTACCAAACCCTGTTATTGCAACAAGATTAAACATGTCAGCACAATCAACTTGTATTTTATATTCTTTTGCTAAAATTTCTTCAATTTTATACCCAGGTAAACCTGTTTTTGTAACATTTATTGTAAGTTTTGTTAAATCTAAATCATAATAATCAGATTGTATTTCTTTCCTTACTAAAGTAAATATATTAGGCAATTTATTTATTTCTTCTCTTGCTTGTTCACAATATTTAATAAGTTTACTGAATACTTTAAATCCATATTTTACAACTTGCATCCTTGCTGCATCTATAGAAGCTAATATGAAATAATTTGGACTTGTGGTTTGTAACATTGATACTACACGTTTAACTCTGTTAATATCAATCTTATCTGATTTAAAATGCAATATTGATCCTTGACTCAACGCTGATAATACTTTATGCATGGAATGCACATACATATCAACATTAACCTCTGCTGCTGAAACTGGTAAGTCAGGATGAAATTTTAAATGAGGACCATGTGCTTCATCAACTAAAAGTATTTTGTTATATTTATTACATACTTCTTGAATTTTTATTAAATCAGTACATATACCATTATAATTTGGTGAAGTCACAAATACTGCTTTTGCTTCAGGATAATTCTTGATATATTCTTCGATTTCTTTAGATGAAACTTCATAAATTATATCTCGTTGTTGGTCAACTACTGGTTGTATCCATATCGGCCAAACTCCAGAAATAATTATCCCTGCTAAAACTGATTTATGACAAGTTCGGGATAAAATAACTGAATCACCTGGATCACACGCAGACATTAACATTGCAATATTTCCTACAGTAGACCCATTAACTAAAAAGAAAGCATGTTTACTGCCATATGCTTTTGCAGCTAACTCTTGTGCTTGTTTTATACAACCTACAGGATCGTGTAACGAATCAACTTCTGGAAAGACAGTAACATCTAAATAATAAACATTTCTTTTTGTAAAATCTTTTAATTTAGGCAGTATACCAGCACCATTTTTATGGCCAGGTGTATGAAAAGAGACAACTTTGTTTTGTGCATGAGCAAGTAAAGTGTCAAGTAGAGGAGTTGAATTTTGATTTATTCTCATTAGTTTTAGTTTTTTTCTTTGTATTTGATAAAATGTTTTTGTCAAAATATATTTTTATTTTTTAATTTTCAATATTTTAAGAAAAAAATTTTTTCGTTATCAAACTTGAAAAAAATTTTTTTATTTTATAAAAATTTTTTATCTATGAAAACAAAAATTGAAACACCATATTATTTGATCGACGAAAAAAAATTGTTACGAAACTTAAAAAAAATTTTGTGGTTAAAAAAGAAAACCGGGGTTAAAGTACTTTTAGCATTAAAATGTTTTTCAACATGGAGTGTATTTAACTTAATGCGTGAATTTTTAGATGGTACCACAAGTAGTTCACTTTATGAAACACGGCTCGGATATGAAAAATTTGGTAAAGAAACACATGCATATTGTGTTGGTTACAAATTAGAAGAGATACAAGAAATTAAAAAATATGCAAAAACAATCATTTTTAATTCAGTTTCACAATTGAAAAGGTTCTATAAAGAAGTAAAAGATTTAGATATCGGTCTAAGAATAAATCCTAAAGTAAGTTATTCTCAATACGATTTAGCGGATCCTGCACGACGATATTCAAGATTAGGTGTATTAGAAGAAAAAGAAATTAAAGAAGTTATAAATTTAATAGATGGTGTAATGTTTCATTTTAACTGTGAAAATGACAATTTTGAAAATTTTTCAAAAAATTTAGACTATATATCAGAAAATTATGAATTTGTTTTAACAAAAGTTGATTGGGTAAGTTTGGGTGGCGGTATTTATTTCACAAAAAGAGGATATCCTTTGAAAGAATTTGCAAAAAAGCTATCGTGGTTTTCAAAAAAATTCAAAGTTCAATTATATTTAGAACCAGGGGAAACTGTGATTACAGAAGCAGGACAACTTATATGTAAAGTAGTTGACATTGTTCATAACGAGATAGACATTGCAATAATTGATGCGTCTACAGAAGCGCATATGTTAGATCTTTTAATTTATAGAACACCTGCAAAAATAAAATCATATCCTGAAGGAAAATATAAATACATGATTGCTGGAAGGTCATGTTTAGCAGGCGATGTTTTCGGAATTTATAATTTTAACAAAAAACTAAAAATTGGAGATATAATAAAAATACAAGATGCTGCTGGATATACAATGGTTAAAAAAAATTGGTTTAATGGTTTACAAATGCCATCTATTGTTATAAAGAGATTAAATGGGCAAATAGAAGTTGTAAGAAGGTTTACATATGAAGATTATTTGTATAGTTTATCATAAATTAGAAAGGAGGTGATGCCATGGCAAGAAAAAATGTGTTAATAATAGGAGCAGGAGGAGTCGCACATGTTGCAGCACATAAAGTTGCTATGAACAACGACATTTTAGGAGATTTATGTATAGCTTCAAGGACACAATCAAAATGTGACAAAATTATTGAAAGTATAAAAAGGAAAGGAAATATAAAAGATCCATCGAAAAAAATTTATTCAAGACAAATTGATGCTACAAAAACAGAAGATGTAATAAAACTTATTAAAGAAACAAAGTCAGAAATGGTACTTCAACTTGGACAATCATATTTAAACATGTCTGTTTTACATGCATGTATAGAAACAGGTGCTGCATATTTTGATACAGCAATCCATGAAGAACCAGATAAACCTTGTGAAGATCCACCATGGTATGCAAACTATGAATGGAAAAGAAAACCTCTTTGCGAACAAAAAGGTATAACAGCCATACTTTCAGTGGGCGCTGACCCAGGAATAGTTAATGCTTACACTGCATATGCTAAAAAACATTATTTTGATACAATTGAAACTGTAGATATTGTGGATGTTAATGCTGGTAATCATGGCAAATTTTTTGCAACAAATTTTGATCCTGAAATAAACTTTAGAGAATTTATAAAAGCATGGGTATGGATTGACAAAAAATGGGTTGCAGAACCTGTCCATACAATAAAAAGAGAATTTGATTTACCAGGTCTAGGAAGATATACAGTATATCTTAATGGACACGATGAAATACATTCTTTATCTCAACTTATGGATATAAATACAATAAGGTTTTGGATGTATTTTTCTGACCATTATTTAAATGTATTTAATACATTGAAAAATTTAGGACTAACTTCACACTTACCTGTAAAAACACACGATGGAAGAGAAGTTATTCCTTTAAGATTACTTAAAGCACTACTTCCAGATCCTGCATCTTTAGCAGGACCGAACTATACAGGTGTGGAATGGATTGGCAATTTTATAGTTGGCAAAAAAAATGGAAAACATAGAGAGATGGTAATATATTTAATTTGCGATCATCAAGCAGTATGGAGAGAGGTTGAATCACATGCTATCTGTTATACAGCAGGAGTTCCGCCAGTTATGGCTGCAATACTTGTTGCAAAAGGTATCTGGGATGTAAGAAAAATGGTAAATGTTGAAGAGTTAGATCCAGATCCATTTTTAGAACTTTTATCAAAAAACGGTCTTAAAACTTATATTGAAGTAAAAGATATAGAAAAAAAAGAAATATAAGTAGCTTAAATTGTTACACCCATTTTATTCGCCATATTCTTTGTGACTTATCTTTTAGTTCTTTTTTAAGATCTTTAATTTTTTTGTTTAATACAGGATGGACAAAATTTGGTGCTATCTCAGCTAACGGCCATAAGACAAACTTTCTTTTATGTAACTTTTCATGCGGAATTGTTAAATTTTTACTTTTTATAATTTTTTTGTCGTATAACAAAATATCTAAATCAATAGTTCTTGGCTGATATTTTTTCTTTGTTTTTTTTCTACCAAGTTTTTTTTCTATATCTTTCAATTTTTTAAGTAATTTATACGGAAGCAATTTTGTAGTAAGTTTTACTACACAGTTCAAAAAATACGGTTGATTCCTATTTTCAACAGGTGAACTTTTGTATAAAGAAGATTTTTTAACAATTTTACCTAGAGTTTTCAAATGCCACAACGCTAATTTAATATTTGTAAATTTATCTTTAAGATTAGAACCTATACCTATATATACATAATGCATTTTTATAATATTTTCTTAATTCTTTCTAACGCTTCCTTTATTCTTTCCTTATCTACAGTTAAAGCGAATCTTACATATCCCTCACCACTTTTGCCCATACCTACACCAGGCGTACATACAACACCTACTGACAACAATTTTTCTGTAAAACTTATTGAAGTTTCATTTTTTGGTATTTTGCACCAAACATAAAATGTTGCTTTTGGTATAAACGGCTCTAACCCAAGTTTTTTAAGACCATCTATTAAAATATCTCTTCTTTCCTTATAAATTTTTCTCATTTCTTCAACACAATCTTGTGGTCCTTCTAAAGCTACTATTGCAGCTTTTTGTATTGCTGTAAAAACTCCTGAATCATAATTATCTTTAACTTTTGCTAAACCAGCAATTATATCTTTATTACCACAAACAAAACCAATCCTCCATCCTGTCATATTATATGTTTTTGACAATGAATGAAACTCAATACCAACTTCTTTTGCTCCATCTACTTCAAGAAAACTTATCGGTGGTTCTTCAAAATATATCTCAGAATATGCACAATCATGAGCAATTATTATATTATATTTTTTTGCAATATCAATTGCTTTTTTAAAAAATTCTTTTGTTGCAACTTGTGTTGTTGGATTATTTGGATAATTTAAAAACATAAGTTTTGTTTTTTCTAAAATTTCTTTTGGAATAGAATCAAAGTCTGGCAAAAACTTGTTTTCTTCTTTTAACGACATATAAAAAATTTTGCCACCAGCAAATATAACTGATGATTGATACACAGGATACCCTGGTTCAGGTACTAAAACGTAATCTTCTTCATCAACAAACGCTAATGGAATATGTGCAATCCCTTCTTTAGAACCAATCAAAGAATGTACTTCTGTTTCAGGATTAAGTTCTACATTGAACCTTTTTTTGTACCAATTTGCTACTGCATTACAAAACTCCTTTGTTCCTCTACCAAAAGGATACTGATGATTTTTAGGATCTTCAACAGCTTTCTTCATTTCTTCAACAATATGTTTTGGTGTTGGTAAATCAGGATCACCTACACCTAAAGAAATTATATCTACACCTTTCTGTTGCAATTCTTTCTTTTTTCTATCAAGTTCAATAAACAAATATGGAGGTAATGACAAAAGTTTTTTACTATATT
>CAZFSG010000005.1:5543-18480 GCA_964521665.1 uncultured Elusimicrobia bacterium | reverse complement strand
ATATTAAAATGTATAAATTCTTTACTCCAACAAACCTTAAAATTTTCTTTTTCAATTTCATATATTTCATCCAGAAAAGATAACTGAACTTTCTTTATTTCAATTTTTTGTTTCACCATTAGTTAAAAATTCTTGTAGTTTTTCTATACAAAATTTTGTTGCTGAAAGATCGGTTTTGTTTTTCAACATAATATCTTCAGCTGTACCATGACCAGGTGAAACTCGTAAAAACGGTAAACCTACTGTTATATTCACAATTTTATATCCGCATAAAAGTTTTAAAGGTACCATTGCTTGATCATGATATGTACACACTATTAAAGAATCTTTTTTGTTTTTAACAAAATTAAACGCATCTACAACTGAATATGGATAAAAAATATTTTTATTATACAATACAATTTTTAACCTTTTTACTGTTTTTAACAAAACAGTTTTTTCTTCTTTGCCAATGACACCATTGTCTCCATTATGCGGGTTAAGTCCACAAACTAAAATGTTGTTAACTTTTATCTTCTCGTATTTCTTAATAAACTCTACAACATTTTTTATTTGTGAAACATTTTTTTCTACATCTAAGTTTTTAACTACATCTTTCAAAGGAACATGTCTTGTCAACATCAAAACTCTATACAAATTTTTGTTTTTATCCTCGCCTTCCATTAACATTGATACATTACTAACTGAGATATTAAACTTTTTTGCAAAAAATTCTGTATGACCAACAAAATTTTTGTCATATTTCTGTATATATTTTTTTGAAACAGGCATTGTTAATAAACAAAATTTTTTATTAAGTTTCATAAGAAGAGAAACTAACTTAACAGTTTTTTCCAATGTCTGGATTGATATTTTGCCAGAATATTTTTTTAGTTTAAAACCATTATAATTTGGCAATACATCTATTAATAAATATTTGTTTTGTGGTAAGGTAAGATTTTGAGTCATTGTCAGTATTTCTTCGTCAATTACTATTGGAAAAAGATTTATGTTCAACTTCTTAGATATAAATTTTAACCAACTATGGTTGCCTATCAAAATTGGAAGAAAAAATTTATTGTTTTCTAACAATTTTTTTATCTTTAATGCAAGTTCGTATCCAATACCTAAAACTTCACCACAACTAATAATCAAAAAATATTTGTCCATAGTTATCTTATCTTCTCTAAATATTGGATGTCAGCTTTTTTCTTTAAACTTTCAACAAAATCGTCATATGCTTTCTCAGCATTCTTTCTTGATAGATATTGTAACAAATCTTCTTTAATTTGGTCAAATTCAGGATTCCTTTTAGGCCTACGTTCAATAACCTTAATTATATGATAACCAAATTTTGTTTCTACAATATCACTTACTTGCCCTTCTTTTAAAGAAAACGCTACTTTTTCAAATTCTTCTACAGTATCACCTCTTACAATAAATCCTAAATCACCACCACGTTCTTTACTGCCAGGATCTTCAGAAAATTTTTGTGCTAAAGTGGCAAAATCTTCACCTTTATCAATTTTTGATTTTATTTCTAAAATTTTCTTTTTTGCATCTTCTTTTTCTTTTTGGGTTGCATTAGGTTCAACTCTAATAAGTATATGTCTTACACGCACTTGTTCATCAAAATATCGTTGGACAAGTAGTGCTAAAAGTTTTAATTCATCTTGTTCATCTCCTTGCAATTTAATATCTTTTTTTCCGATAAGTTTAACAATTTTATTAAACAACTCGCGTGCTTCAGCTTCAGTTGGTTTTACCATATTTTTTTTAACAACTTCATCTACAAGTTTTAACACCATAATTTGTTCTTCAATTTGTTTTTCAAACTGTTTCTCAGTAAGATTTTCTTTTTTAAGTTCCAGCATAAACATCTGGTCTGATGGAAACCTTGACTTAACTGTCTTTATTCCTTCTTGAATTTCCCGCTTTGTAACCTTTATGTTTCTTTTTTTTGCTTCTTGAAGTAACAACTTTTGTGAAATAAGTTGGTCCAACACTTTTTGTTTTAACAGTTCTTCATCTTTTTTAGAAATTTCTTTTGAAGAAAGTTGTTTTAATTGTTCAATTGCTGTATTATAAAGCTTATCAAACTCTGATTTCATAATATTTTCTTTATTAACTTTTACAATAACTTTATCTACAACAACTGAAAACAAACTTTGATTCATTAAAAAAAGAAAAACAACAAATACAACCATTGTATTTTTCTTCATGAATTCTTTTCTCCTTTTATTTAAAGTTTTGATAATTTAAAGTTTTGATATCTGATAACTATTTAAAATAAGATTCTTTTTGGTAAAATTTACGCAAGCTAAAGCCTGTGGCTACCCAAAATTAAACTTACCCTTTGTAGTGCAACAACTACGTTGTTACATTTTTTGCTTTGGACTACAACAACCATGTTGTTGCATTTCTTGTAATTTCACCCGCACCTTCACATTCAGGATAAATCACATTTTTAGCAAACCAAGGTTTACTACTACAAAATAATTTACGCAGGCTGAAGTCTGCGACTACCAATTACTATTGTATTTGCTGATTTTATATCAGCGTATTAAACAAGCGCTAATTAAAATTAACGAATACAAAATTTTTTTGGATTGCAACAACCATGTTGTTGCAATTATTACGCAGGCTAAAGCCTGCGGCTGCCAAACTATATTTTTTTTTCAAAGAACATCATTTTTAGTTAACAGAACCTTATCTAATTCTAATTCTTTTCCTCTATCGAACTAATAAAAATTTCTTCTAACGGAATTTTTTGCCACTCTTTATTGTCAACTATACGTATAATTTTACCTTTATGTATTATTCCAACACGATCACATACTTTCTCAAGTTCTGAGATTAAATGTGAGGAAAAAAATATTGTCTTTCCTTGCGATTTTAATTCTAATATAAGATCTCGGATTTCTTTTATCCCAACAGGGTCAAGTCCGCTTGTTGGTTCGTCAAAAATCAGAAGTTCTGGATTATGAACAATTGCCTGTGCAATACCTAATCTTTGTATCATCCCTTTTGAATAATCAGATACTTTCCTAAATATATCTTTATCAAGTTTAACAAATTTTATTACTTCGTTTAATCTTTGGCTATCTATAAAATCTGTAATTTTTGAATAAAATGTTAATAATTCATACCCAGAAAAATTTTTATTAAAACTTACCATTTCAGGTAAATATCCAAGATATTTATTTATACTCCAGTTAGGTAGTTTTTTATCAAAAAAATAAATTTCTCCTTCATCAGGTTTTAACAACCCTAATATCAATTTTATTACAGTTGTTTTTCCGGAACCATTGAGTCCTAACAGACCAAAAATTTCGTTCTCATAAACTTCAAAATTTAATTTTTCAACACCAACAATTCTTTTAACAGTTACAAACTTATGTTTTTTGTATATCTTTGTAAGATTTTTAACTTGTAATATTGCCTTATGATTCATAAATTTACAAACTTTACTTCTTTTACTCCAGAAACTTGTTTTATTTTTTCTATTATTTCTGATGATAGCTCATTATCAACATTTATAAAAGTAACAGCTTCACCGCCAACAGATTCTCTTGCAACAAACATTTTCGCAATATTTATATTGTTATCTCCTAAAATTGTTCCTACTTTACCAATTATACCAGGTTTATCAATGTTAGAAAGTATAATTATTTTCCCTTCAGGTTCAACATCGCAATCCATACCATTGATCTCAACTATGCGGTAATTATTTCCATCAACAACCACTGCAGAGATAGAATTTTCTTTCTTAGCAGATTTTACAACAACATTAACATATTCTTTATATTCTTTTCCTTCAGGAACTTTTATTTCTTTAATTACAATTCCTCTTTCTTTTGCTACAACCTGTGCGTTAACGTAGTTAAGTTCTATATCTACAAAATTAAATAAAAATTTTCTTATATATGCTGATGTAAGGATATATGTATTCAATTGCTGGAATATAGGTCCTACATATTGTATATAAATTTCTTTAACAGCACTTTCAAAAAATTTGCTTTGTAAAACACCAATCTTTTCTAACAAAGTTATATATGGAAGAAGTTTCTCATAAGTTTTTTTATCCATAGATGGTATATTAACTGCATTTCTTATTATTCCGTTAACAAAAAAATCAATCATCATATCAGCAACTTCTCTTGCAATTTTAACCTGTGCTTCTTCAGTTGATGCACCTAAGTGTGGTGTAACTATCACATTATCAAGTTCAAACAATGGTGAAGAAGTTATTGGCTCTTTTTCAAAAACATCCAACGCAGCTGCTGCAACTTTACCAGATTTTATCATTTCATACAAATCATTTTCATTTACAATACCACCTCTTGCACAGTTCACAATACATACACCATCTTTCATCTTCATCATAACATCTTTATTTATCAAATTTTTAGTTTCTTCAGTTTTTGGAATGTGTAAAGAGATAATATCTGCTTCTTTTATTACTTCTTCAAAAGATTTTAGTTCAACTCCTAACTGATTCGCATATTCTTCTGACACATATGGATCATAAGCAATAATTTTCATATCAAACATTTTCATCCTTTTTGCAACTTCGGAACCAATACGTCCTAAACCAATAAGACCTAAGGTTTTTCCTTGTAATTCTTTCCCTACAAACTTTTCTCGTTCCCATTTTCCTGATTTTAAAGAATTGTGTGCTTGTGGTATGTTACGCATCATTGATAATATAAGACCGATTGTATGTTCACAAGCAGAAATTGTATTCCCACCTGGAACATTCATTACCACTACACCTTTTTTTGTAGCTGCATGTAAATCAACATTGTCCACACCGGTCCCTGCACGACAAACAACTTTAAGTATATCCGCTGAATCAAAAATTTCTTTTGTAACTCTTACCTCAGAACGAATTAGCAATCCATCATAACCTTTTATGAGATTAACCAGTTCTTCTTGTGATGGTTTTGGTTTTATATCAACTTGTATCTCAGGATGATTTAAAAGTTTTTCTAACCCTTCAGTATTTTTATATGTCATCAAAATTTTATATTTTTTCATAACTTTACTCCTTTTTATTCTTCTAAAACTTGCTGGAAAGCTTTTGTGCCACTGCCAATTTCAATATTTACACCAAATCTTTTCAACACCACTTCTAAAAATGAGATACCTACGACTAAATCTGTTTTATCAATATATCCCATGTGTGCTATACGAACAATTTTACCTCTAAGTTTACCTTGACCACCTGCTATTGAAACACCAAATTCTTCCCTTAATGTTTTAACAACCTTTTGTCCATCAATACCTTCAGGCATAGAAATCGGTGTTACTACATTACTTATATGTTTTTCGTCGCAGAAAATTTTTAATCCCATAGCTTTTATAGCAGCACGTGTTGCTTTTGCTAATTTTTCTGTATCTTCCCAAATTTTTTGAAGTGTTTTTTCTTTAATAATCTCTATCGCTTTATGTATAGCAACAACTAACGAAACTGCTGGTGTAAACGGCGTTTCTTTATTATCAATAGATTTTCTCATCTTTTTAAAATCAAGATAAAACTTTGGTAAAGTTGATTTTTCTACTAACTGCCATGCTTTAGAACTAACAGTAGCAAATGATAACCCAGGTGGACACATAAGTCCTTTTTGTGAACCTGTTACAGCAACATCTACATTCCATTCGTCAGTCAAAAACTTCTGATTTACAAGACCACTTACTGTATCAACAACTAATACTGCATCTGTATTTTTTACTATTTTACCAATTGCTTCTATATCATTAACAATTCCAGTTGAAGTTTCAGTATGTGTTGTGAAAACAGCTTTGATATTTTTATTTTGTTTAAGTAAGTTTTCTATATCTTTTGGATTTATTGCTTGTCCCCATTCAACCGCAATCTTATGCACTTTGACTCCATAAGCATTACAAATATTTTCCCATCTGTCACCAAAATTACCACAAGATGCAACTATAACTTCATCGCCAGCGGATAACAAATTTACCACAGCTGCTTCCATTGCAGCAGTTCCAGAACCCGTAACCATCAAAACATCGTTTTTTGTTTGAAACACATACTTCATTCCTTCAATAACTTCAACAAAAATTTTTCCGAACTCGCTTGTTCTATGATGTAATATAGGTTGTGCTTCAGCAGAGGATACTTCTGGTGGTACTGGTGTCGGACCTGGTGTTAACAAAAAGTATTTTTTCATTTCAACTCCTCCTTTCTATTTTTTCGTTTTGGTACCTATTTTATAATGTTTATAAAACTCCCACAATATACGTGTATAAAAAATTAGAAATAAGATTCTTTTTTAGCAAAATTACGCAAGCTGAAGCATGCGATTACCAATTACTTATTGTATCGCTGATTTTGCATCAGCGGCTAACACTAGCACTAATTAAAATTAGCGATTACAAAATTTTTTGGATCGCAACAACCATGTTGTTGCAATTTTTCAATAAATAAAAATTGTAGTCGCAAAGCTTACTTTGCTATATTTCTACAAATAATATGCGCAGATTCACGCCCGCAGCTACCAAATTATAATCTTTTGTTTTCAAAAAAAAACATCATTTTTAGTTGACAGAAATTCTATTCTTATTTTTTACATAACACACATCTGCACATTTTCATATATCTACTTCAAATAACCTTTGATGAAACAAAAAACTTGTTTCCACCAACATGATGTATTGTTTTTGCTTTTTCAGGAATCAAATTTTCGCCATCAAAAACATCTTTCTCAACTTCACAATGAACTACTTTACCTACAAACAATATCACACCATCATATTCTTTTTTATCAACTAATTTTGCTTCAATGAACCCAATACATTCTTTTATATGAACAACATCTACTTTAACACCTTCTTCAATAGTTAATTTTAACATTTCAAACTTGTTTTTCTTTCTACCAGATATTTTCCCTGCAAGTTTAATTTCTTCTATCAAATTCACAGGCGGAATATTTATAACAAACTCTTTATATTTATTTATAAGTTCAGCGGTATAATGTGTTGATGCAACACAAATAATTACTAACGGTGGGTCGTCATTTAATGGTGTAATCCATGCAATAGGAGCTACATTTTTGATATTTCTATTTCCCGAAGTGATTAAACAACAAGGTCCGTGGTTAATAAGTTTATAATACATCTGTAGTTCTATTTTTACTTTCATAATTTTGCTTTTTATAAAAATAAAATTTTTATTTCAACTTTTAATTATAAAACTGGATTATATTCAATATAAATTTTATCAGATGTTATATTAATGTATTGAAATACTAAACTTTTGATCTGTTTTAATTGAGAAGTTAAATTTTTTTTTGCTTTTATAAAAATCTCATTTTTAAACATACCTTTTTCACTTATTATATCTTTTGTTAAAAAAATAGAATTTGTTTGTTGTTCCATTATTAAAGAGACTAATTTTTTAAGTTTGTTTTCATCCTTGCTTACAAATGTTATTTTTACAATTTCACAAAATGGTGGAAACTCAAGTTCTTTCCTTATTTTTAATTCTTTTTTATAAAAAGTTTTTAAATCAGAAAGTAATATATTATTATATTCGTTATCATGGAATATTTCCAAATAAATTTCTCCATTTTCTACATTATAACTATTCAACAAAATCTTGCATAAAGTTATTAATTTAAAAACATTTTCATAACTGAGATATGAACTACTGTACAACAAATTATCTAAAAATGCAAAATATATACTTTTTACATTATTAAAGTTTATTCTATAAATATAGTTAAACAACACCGGTGTAGAAACTAAAACATCAAATTTTTCATTATTAAAATCTGTAATAACTTTTTCAATTTTTGTTGAACTCAGAGTTGAATCAATATATTTTATCGACAAGTTTTTATTTATATAAAACAATTTTTGCACAAACTTTTGTATTCCAGTACCAATTAATTCATAATATTCACTTCCACATTTTGGACATACAAATCTTTCTAACAAAACTTTTTTTATAGGAACTTTATGTTTACATATAGTGCATACTAAAAATCTTACATATCCTTTATATGGAAATATAACTATAGTTTGTCTAAATTTATAGATATTTTCTATAATTATATTTTTGAGTTGGCTTTTAACTATTTTTATACTTATTTGTTTTTCATCATTTTTTATGTATTCTATATTTTTTTTATTTTTAAAAACAAACTCAACCGATGGAACAAAAGAACAGTAAGTAAGCAATATCTTATATTTCTTTATCCTTTCTTCTATTATATCAGGAGCATGATACATTGGCACTTCTTGATTTTTATATCCCAAAGAGTCAGGTTCGTCAATTATTATATTAGTCACATTTTCAAATGGCAAAAACGAACCTATCCTCGTTGCTAACACAACATTTATTTGTTTATTCCTAAACAATTGCCAAACTTTATAACGTTCTTTAATAGGTTGTTCACCTGTATAAGACATAATTTTTGATTTTATCCACATTACTGTTTTTTCATCAATATTTTTAAATAGAATCTGTAAAAAATCTTTAATGTATACATTTGATGGAAACAAAATAATAAGGTATTTGTTTTGATTTATTATATCAAAAATTACATTTTTATAGAACAAAATTTTTTCGTTTATATTGTTAAATACTAATAATTTTTTATCTTTATAAAGTTTTACATATTTATCTTCTACATTTATTTCTATTTTTTTAACTTTTTGAGAAACTATTATACTTTGTTCGAACTTTATTTTTTCTTCATATGGAAAAAATTGGTTTAACACTATACCTAAAGATACAAAATATTTTTCAGCTAATCTCCTTGCAAACTCAATTTGTTCAAAGCTAAATAATGGTTTTGTATCAATTATACTTTTTAGTGGTTTTATATCTTTATTATAATCTGTTTCTTTTCTAACATCTACTATAACACCAACAACATTTTTTTGTCTACCAAAATCTACTATTGCACGACAACCAATCAAACTTTCCATACTGCCATTCTCTACATATTGTTTAATTATATTATCAGATAAAAAATAAGTGAATTCTTGGTGAAGTGGCGTTGGAAATACTATATTACAAAATATTTTCATCACAAGCCTAAAATTTTAATAATAACTTTCATATCTCTCCAAACTAAAGGTTTTAAAGAAGGATTTCTTAGTAACGCTGCCGGATGATAAGTTGGAATAATTTCAATCTCATTATTATCTTCATATTTAAAAATTTTTCCTCTTATCTCACTTATAGATACTTCTTTCTTTGTTAACACAGTTGCTGCAGTGGAACCTAAACAACAAATAATCCTTGGTTTAATTATCATAATTTGTTTTTTAAGATATGGTAAACAACTTTCAATCTCATATTTATTAGGTGGTCTATCATTATTTCTTAAATACGGATCGGGAATTTTCAAAGGATGACATTTTACAATATTTGTAATATAAACTTTTTCTCGAGTAAGACCCATCGCTGAAATAATTTTTGTTAACAATTCACCTGCTGCACCTACAAAAGGTCTGCCTTGTTTATCTTCTTCGTATCCAGGTCCTTCACCAACAAACATCAGTTTTGCATTAGGATCTCCTTCACCAAAAACTGCTTCAATCCTTGTTTTATAGAGGTTACATTTTTGACATTTTTTAACTTCTTTTTCTAATTCAGCCAACATTTCTTTTTTAGTTTTTGAACTATTAAAATTATTTTTTGTTGTTAATTTTGTGTCTAAATACAGACCATCTATACCATATAAAAGTTTTTGTAATTTAAGACTTAATTTTATACGTTCTATATCATTCATAACATTTTTTCTTTCAACAAATCTTCTGTCAAATAAAATAACAATTTTGCAAACTTTTCTTTTGTCATTTTTCTAAACTTTTGTATTTTACCATTAGAAAAAATTATTGTAGGTTTGATAAAATCGCTGGCAAAAGTTTCTTCAAAATTTAAAACAATTAAATCCAAATTTTTTTTATACAATTTTTCTTTTGCATATTTAATAGCATTTTTTTTATCAGTTTCTAATGCAAAACCTATAACCACTTGTAAATCTTTCTTGTTTTTGCCTACATATTGAAGAATATCAGTTGTTGGTATTAAAGATAAAATCATTTTTTTCTTTTTTTTAATTTTTTGGATAAAAACTTTTTGCGGTTTAAAATCAGCAACTGCTGCTGCTGAAATAAATACATCTATTTTAGGCAATAATTTTTTGACAATATCAAACATTTGTTGTGTTGTTTGTACATAATACACCTTCCAATTTTTAGGATATTGGATAGAAGTGGGGCCACTAACAATTATTGTTTTGTATTTATTTTTTATAAATTGTTTAGCAATAAAGTAGCCTAATTTACCAGAAGATAAGTTCGAAATAAACCTTATAGGATCTATAAACTCTCTTGTAGGACCTGTTGTGATAAGAACAGTTTTTTGCATACATAAGTTAGACTAACAACTTTTTAATATATTTAACAATTTTTTCAGTTGATGGTAATCTCCCAACACCTTTCTTTTTACACAAAAGTTCACCTTCTTCTGGTTCTAAAAAATAATATCCGATTTTTTTCAACAAATTAACATTTTGTTGAGTAACTGGATGTTTCCACATATTGGAATTCATAGATGGACATAATAACACTTTTGTTTTTTTTAAATCAGCAGCATATATTGTGCAGGACAACAAATCTTCTGTTTTCCCGGTTGCAAGTTTTGATATAGTATTACAACTACATGGAACAACAACAATTAAGTCAGCCCAATCTGATAAAGAAACATGTGTAGGTTCAAACTCGTATTCAGAAAACATTTCCGTGTAAACCTTATCTTCAGAAAGTTCTTGAAACAACAATGGTGAGACAAGTTTTGTAGCATTTTCTGTCATTATACATCTTATATTATAACCATTTTTTTTAAGTTCTCTTACTAACGAACAAACTTTATAAATAGCAATACCAGCAGTTATGCCTATAACAATATTTTTTTTCATTTTTTATTTTTTCTTTTTTTGCGTAGATTTCTTATTTTCTTCAGATACAGATGAGGATATTTCTGAGGTTTGTAGAATAGCTAATTTTTTTCTTTCTTTCAAAGGTGGTAGTTTTTTAATATCTTCAATTGTAACTTTACCAGTTAAAACATCATGGATAGCAATATTTACTCTTTCACTATCAAGCAGATCTTTGTATTCTTCTTTATATTTTAATTCGGCAGCCCAGCGTGCAATATAAGGTATTAATCTATATTTATTTTTGATATCTGTTGATAAAATTATTTTATGTATATCTCTATGTATTTTTTCAATTTCATCTTTTATTTTTGTCATTGTTGTTTAAAACCTCCTAACTAATTGATAATATTTCTTTGTTTATACGCTATTTTAATTAAAAAATTTATCTATTTACAACATTATATATTTGCAAACATTTTTCAAGAAGGTCTTTAAGGGAATCTAATTTAAGCATACTTGCAGCATCACATAACGCATCTTGTGGATTTGGATGTGTTTCTATAAACAGTCCATTTGCACCTGCAGCAACTGCTGCATAACTATAAGTTGCAATATATTCTGGTTGACCACCAGAAGCATCTTTTGATGTAGGTCCTGGGATACGAACAATATGTGTCACATCTACTATTACAGGGAAGCCAATCTGTTGCATTATTGGTATACTACGAAGATCAAATATCATATTGTTATATCCGAAAACAGTACCTCGTTCTGTAATCAAGATTTTGTCGTTTCCTACTGAAAGTGCTTTTGATACAGGTTTTTTCATATCCTGTGGTGCTAAAAACTGTCCTTTTTTAAGATTTAAGACTTTTTGTGTTTTTGCTGCTTCAACTACTATATCTGTTTGCATACATAAAAATGCTGGTATCTGAATAACATCTAAAACTTCCGCTGCATATGGTATTTCTGTTTTACAATGTACATCTGAAAGAACAGGGATATTAAATTCTTCTTTAACTTTTTTAAGTATTTCTAAACCTTTTTTTAATCCAGGACCACGATAATGTTCTACTGAGGAACGATTTGACTTATCATATGAAGATTTGAAAATAAAAGGTATTCTAAGTTCCTCAGTAATTTTTTTAATTTTTTCTGCAACAAGTAAAGTAATTTTTTCTGATTCAATCACACAAGGACCTGCAATTAATACTAAAGGTTGACCTTTACCAATTTTTATTTTATTAACTTCTATTGTTTTCATATAACTTTTTTGCCACGGAGGGGGAGGGATTCGAACCCTCGTCTCTCTCTAACGAGAGAACTCCGTTTCGAGCGGAGCCGTTTCAGCCACTCACGCACCCCTCCAATAATATAAAATACTGCAATTATTAGCAATAACGCGGTTATTACACTCCAAAATAACTAAAAAAAATTTTGGTCTGCAACAACCACGTTGTTGCATTTTTTTGATTTTATATCAGCGTATCACCCCAGCGCTAATTAAAATTAGCGAATACAAATTTTTTTTTTCAAATTTTTGGAACTGCAATAACCATGTTATTGCAATTATTACGGAGGATTCAGCCTGCAACTACCAAATTATATAGTTTTTTGGATCTCAAAGAACATCATTTTTAGTTAACAGAACCAAAATATATATATGTTAAAAATTAATATCAATAAATTTTTTTAATTTCAACATTAGGAAAATAATGGCGAATTATATTTATATAACTTTCAGATTGTTTTGCAAGGTTTGATACCCCACTTTGACACATACCAACACCATGTCCCCACCCTGCACCAAAAAAATAGTAGTCATCAGTATTTCTGTTATACTCAACAACAAATGATGTGGACCTTAAAGGACCTAAAGGAACGATATTTCTTATCAAATGCTCTTTTGACAAAACTATTGTTTTTTTACTTCCAACAATTTTTATTTTTTTAACATAAAAGTTAACATCTCGCGAAACAATCTGTATTGTTTTTAATTTACCAATATTATATTTTTCATCAAGATGTTTTTCTAACAA
>CAZFSG010000005.1:0-5443 GCA_964521665.1 uncultured Elusimicrobia bacterium | reverse complement strand
ATAACCTCTCCTATTGTAGAATTTACTGCATCAATAGTTTCTTTAGTCTCCTTTCTTACACCACTATAAACTTGGCAATGTTGTCCTCTACAAATATCAAAATATCTATGTATTTTTGCATTTTTGCGATACAACGCAACAGTTCTTGCAACGACAGCTTGTGTTTTAAGTGCTTCTTGTGGTTTATCTTTACCTATTTCTTCAGATACAACACTATAAAGATATTCATCAAGTTTGACTCTGTTTATAACAACAATTTGATCTTCTAAATGTTTGACAACTAAAACTCCTCTATATTCATTATTTTGTGGAAAAGTGTTTTTAAACCATTTGTATTCTGAAACAAAGATTGTATCAATTTCATTTATTGGTTCAATTATTAAATACTTACTTTTTATTCTTACTTCTTTGTTAAGATATGGCAATATAATACCGAATTGTTTTAATTTTGTTCTGTAGACGATAGACCAAAGATTTTTTTCTGTACCTTCACAAAAAAGTATTTTTTTGTCTTTGTCATCATAAATTACAAAATTGTTAGATACAAAAAATTTTATACAATCTATCTTCATAAGTTTACCATTATCTTTTGTTGAAATACCAACATCAATAAATGGTGAGTTAGAAATTGAACCAAACTTTTCTATTTCAGTAAATTTTTTGTGAGGAACATTATTTGTTCTGATTTTAAAATAATCTATAAGATAATCATAAATTTTTAATGTCTCTTTATCTGGTTTAAAATAAGTAAGTATTTGAGAATGTTTTAGCGCTTCTTTATATTCTTTTATTTGGAAACAAATTTGTGTCAAATATTTTCTTGCTTCGTGAAACTGAGTATCATTGGTTATACATAGGTCGAAAAACTTTTTTGCTTCAACAAAATTTCTTTGTTCAAAGTAATACTTTCCTAACCTAAAATTTACAAGTTGGTTTATTGGATAACAAAATTTTAATAATTCGTAGTAAGTTTTGATATTTTCAAAATCTTTTTTATCAAGATAATATTCAAACAAAATAAGATTTTTTATCAGTTCATCTTCTTCACTAAATTCTGTTTCAGAAAAAGTTGAAATTGAAACAAGTTTTTTTTCAAGATAAGAAGTTCGTAATTTTAAAACATCGTTTGAAAATATTAGTTCAATAAAAAATGTAAAAAAACAAAAAAATATTTTTATAATTCTGCAAGTCATGATTTTTGTGAGATAAGAAAACTTCTTTTTAGTAAACAATTTATTCAATTATAGATTTACTATAACAATACAAATATGGTGAACCCTCTTGTGCAAACCATATAAATTTATTATCTACAAAAAATGAAGATATTTGTTTCCCTATGACAAAACTTAGTTTAAGTGATTGTTTTATTTCTTTATATCCTTTAAGATGATATAAAACATAATCAGAATCTAACATCCACAGATTATTTTTGTACGATGAAACATAGATGATATCTTTTAAAAAATATGGAACAGTTTCAACAATTTTGTTCAATTCTTTATTATAAACAACAATTTGTGAATATTTGTTATCAAAAATCAAAATATAGTTTTTATATATAACAACAGCAAGTGGTTCTGTATCAGAAATATCTAAAACTTTAATTAAAGTAAGTTTGCTGTTGATGATAAGATATTTATACACCTTTTTGTTCCATGCATCTAAAACATATAAAGTTTCTTTATCTAGACACACAGAAGTTGGGACAATGTTTTCTTTATCAACTTTATATGATGACAAAATAGACAAAGTTTCTTTATTTATTTTATAGAAAACAATTTCTTGAGTTAACCAACTACTTAAAACTATTTTGTTACCAAACTTGTTTATTGAAGATATTGTATCAAGTTTTGTTGTATAAACTTTTTGTATAGGAACTTTTTGTGGTTTAACAAAATTTTTGTAACATAAAATAATCAATGGAATAATTACAATTGATATACCTACATACAATAATACAGATTTTATTATTTTTTGTTTATACAATTTTTCATAATACAACTTTTCTTCAACTTCTTCTTTTTCAGATTGTAATGGTACAGCAACAGATGGTTGTAATGGCGCAGTTGCTACAGTTGTTGCAGATATTGTTTCTTTATACTCTTTTTTTAAACTTAATTTTGTTAACAACTCGTTAAGATTTCTCTGTGCCTCAAGATATCTTGGGTTAAGTCGTAGCGCTTTTTCAAATTCAATCCTTGCTTCTTCAAAGAATCCTTTCTTAGCTAATACTCTACCTAACGAATTGTGTATATCAGCATAGTCAGCACCAAGTTCTATTGCTTTTTTATATTCCTCAATTGCAATATCAATTTCGCCAGTTGCTTCAAATACACGACCACGATAATAATGTCTTATTGCTTCTGTTGAAAGTCCTTCTTTTGCCATGGATTATTTACCTTCTTTAGGAAACTCTATTGTTACAGTAGTTCCTTTATGTACAATAGAATTTATACTAATTTTTGCATCAAACATTGTTAATATCCATTTTGTTTTAAACAACCCGATACCATAATGTCCTTGTTCAAACTTTGTTGTAAAAAACAAATTGAACAATTTTGGCTGCAAATGTTCTGGTATACCACAACCATTATCTTCTATTATTAAAACTGGAATATTATTGTTTTGTATACGAACAACAATCCTGTTTTCTACACATGGTGGATAAAACGCTTCTATAGCGTTCTCTATAATTTCACAAATACAATCAACTAATAATTGAAAATCTGCTATCACATATATTTCTTCTGGTACAAATTCTTGTATCAATTTAATGTTTTTATTAACAATATCCTGTTGAAATTTTGAAACAGATGATAGTACTGCCTGTTTCAATAAAACTTTCTGCAAATTGACTGAAGTAGGTAGTTTTAACCGTTCAGCAGCTGAAGAGATTATATTTTTTATCTTCAACATTTCTTGTTGAATAACATAAATTTTTTTATTTGCAGGATGACCATCAATGTCTTCTTTTACAAGTTCAAAAGCTTCCTGGATCATTCCTAAAGGCGTTCTAAAATATCTTAAACACTCTCTCATTACATCTGATATCAGATTTAAATGAGACAATACATGCTGAATTTTATTCTGCTGTATATCTTTTGAAGTTTCTTCTGCTTGTGTAACCATCTGCTGAATTTTGTTTTTTAACTCTCTGTTCTCAGATTCAACTTCAGCAATTTTTTTTAATAAATCTATCAATGATTTATCCTGTTGTATAGACAAAGAAGTAACGCGTGCAATTTGTTGTTCTTGGACATACTTAAGTTGTTGATATTTCTCCATCACATTATCTATTTCTTTTTGCAACTTTTGTATAATTTTTTCCTTTTCTTGGATAATCGTTTCGTACCCTTTTGTAATTGTATCTAATAACATGTTTTGTATCTCAGAAAACATCGATGGGGAAACCATCCCAGAAGCTAATTCAGGATGAGGTTTTATATTAAGTATTTGTGTAGAAGTTCCATCTTTTTTCTGTTGTATTTCTTCAGTTAACTTACGGATACGTTCACGAATAGATTCAATTCTTTGTTTTTCTTGTTCTGCAAGTTTATCTAAATCTTTCATAATTCTTTATGGTATTTCAAGAACTGTCCCGGGTGTTAACTGTCCTCTTATAATTTTGTCTTTGTTTGCCTCATAAATTTTTCGCCATTGAGATGCATCACCATAGTATTTTTCTGCAAGTTTTGGTAATGTATCACCAACAACTACAGTATGATACTTCTTTGTAGGTTTAGCAGCAGGTGGTGGTGTTGTTATTGTTGGTGATACACCAGTTGTTGGTTTAGGTTTTTCTTCAACTTTTTTTGTTTCCACTTCCTTAAGTTTTTGTTCAAGCTCTTGTAGTCTTTTTAACAAAATTTCTTCAGTTGATAGTGGTTGTTCAATTGTTGGCAAAGGTTTAATTTCTTCAACTTTTTGTTCTGTAGCAAGTGTTGAAGGTTTTTCAACTGAATATTTTTTAATTTGTTCAAGTTGTTGTTCAAGTTGTTGTTTTTCTAAAAGTAATTTTTCGTATTCTTTCTTTGACACTTTTTCTTCTTCTATAGGTTGTGGGATAAATTTGTATCCTAAAGAAATATATTGGAGTCCACCAGTATCAATTTTACTTGTTAACGATAAATTATATCCATAAACCAAAGATATTTGTGCAGTTTTTATTTCAAAACCAATTAAAATTTTATTATATTCTCTACTGCCATATTCTATTGACAATGTTGGAACAAATTTTATTTTGTTATTAAAGAATAAAAATTCATATTCAGTAGCCAGCCCAAAAATGTAGTCAAACAACATTGAAATTTCAGTTTTTAATTCCGGCATAATATTAAGTTTCTTATATTTATACTTGTATCCAAAATTCAATTTTAAAGGTAAAACATCAGTTGTATTTATCGCAGTATTTGGTTGATTCAAATTTTCAACGACTAAACTTAAAACATTATTAGTATCTAAAACATATTTTGCTGCTAAATTCAAAGAAAAATATCCAACAGAATTGTTACCATCTTTAAAGAGAGGATTTTGTTTCATATATTCATCTAAACTATACTCCTCCTTCGTATAAACAAATCTTAAGCCTAAACTTAATTTTTCTACATAAGGTTTTAATTCGTGACCATAAGAAATAACAAACATATCTTTTATATACCAATCTTTAATACCAAACTGTACATATCCTAAACCTAACCCACCATCAAAAATTTCTTTTGTAAAACATATATTATTATTAACAAATTTCGTCTCATCAGTCAATTTCGGATACAAAATATTATAAGTCAAACATATTTCAGGCGATTTTATATTGTCTAACATTGACGGATTAAAAAACACAGCTTCCTGTGTCCTTTCTTTTATACTATTATCAAACACAAGTTGGAAATCACTGTAAATATATAAAGTATTAAACAAAAAAATTAGTTTTAACAAAATTTTCTTTTTTTTCATAAAACCAAAAATTTTTGTCAAAAGTTCTCTGACCATTTTTCCCCAACTTTGTTAACTACAAAACTTTGTTTTTTTCAAAATTCTATTTTGCTACTATTATTGTTCCAGAAAAAACTTTTTCACCAACTTTGATTTTATAAATATAAATCCCTTTAGGAACAAGTTCACCATTGTCATATCTTCCATCCCACACAAGTTCGTTGTTCTCAAATTTCATTTTTCCAACATAACGTAAATTAAGGTCATAAATTTCGCCTTCAGGTGTATAAACAGTAGGATTGTTTATCACAAAATGTATTTTGTTATCTTTTTGTTCAGCAGGTGTAAAAATTTTTTTAGGATATATTTGTAAAATTTCAATACTTTTGTTCAGATAAACTAATCGCAAAACATATTCTCCAGTATTTGTTGTGTTAAAAAATAACACTTTCTTTTGTGGATCAACTTGCGAGTTTATAAACAAATATTCAATGTTGTTATAATAAAAAAT
>CAZFSG010000004.1:13478-53332 GCA_964521665.1 uncultured Elusimicrobia bacterium | reverse complement strand
AATTTTGGTGATATAAAAGAAGTTGCTGATGGTTATGCAAAAAATTTTTTGATACCCAAAAAATATGTTTTGCCATATAATGAAAAGAATGTTAAATATGTAGAACAGATAAAGAAAAACTTAGAAGCTAAATATCAACGAGAACAAGATTATATCAACGAGGTTAAACATAATTTAGAAAAAAGTTCTATAACTATTTCAGTGAATGTTGGCAAAGATAACAAAATATTTGGTTCTGTAACAAAAGAAGATATTGTTGAAGCTATAGAACAACAAGTTGGATATAAAATTGATAAACATAGTATAAAACTTGACCAGCCAATAAAAGAAATTGGTGTGTTTAGTGTAGATATAATTTTATCTTCAAAAATGTTTCCAGAAATTACAACTGTTGCACATACAAAAATTTGGGTTGTAGGGAGAGAGAAAAATAAATGAATGCCAAAGAAACACAAATTTTAGAAAAACTTCCTGAACGTCTACCTCCATATTCACAAGAAGCAGAAATTGCTGTTTTAGGTGCAATGTTAATAGATAAAGATGTTATTCCATTAGTTTTAGAAAATTTGGACAAAAACGATTTTTATATTGATGCGAATGCTATTATATTTGATGTTATCCGAGAAATGTATCTTAATAATATAGCAGTTGATTTTGTAACTCTAACTGATCAATTAAAAAAGAAAAAGTTGTTAGATCGTATTGGTGGTGTTGGATATATAACTTCGTTAGTTGATTTAGTTACAAGTTCTGCTAATATTGAATATTATATAAATGTTGTCAAAGAAAAATCAATGTTACGTTCATTAATAAAAGTCTCTGCATCAATTATTGAAGAAAGTTATTCAAACTCTAAATCAGCACAGGAGTTGCTAAACTATGCTTCGGAACAAATATTTAAACTTGCAAAAGAACAATATAAATCAGGATATTTTGTGCAAATTAAACAATCTGTTGATGAAACAATGCAAAAAATTGAGAAGATGTTGAAAAAACCTCAAGAGGTAGGTGTTGTACCTACCGGATTTAAAAAACTTGATGAAATTTTAGCTGGTGGGTTACAAAAATCTAATTTTGTGATAATAGCAGGCAGGCCTGGTATGGGGAAAACATCTTTTGCAATGAATATAGCAGCAAATGTCGCTATAAACAAAAAAATACCTACTGCAATTTTATCTCTTGAAATGACAGCTACTGAACTTGTTTTTAGGTTGTTATGTTCAAGAGCAAAAGAAGATTCTAATCGTGTAAGAAAAGGTATTATGACAAAAGAACAATGGGTTAAACTTACCACTCATGCTGGTATCATTTCTGAATCACCAATTTATATTGACGATTCACCTGACCTTAATGTTCTTGAATTAAGAACAAAAACAAGAAGATTGTTTTATGAACTACAAACTAAAGGTGAACAATTAGGACTTGTAATTATAGATTATATTCAACGTATGCATGGACTTACTCCAAGAGATACTCGTCAGCAAGAAATTGCCGATATTTCTAATGCAATAAAAAGTTTAGCAAAAGAACTTAATATACCAGTTATTGGTGTATCACAACTTTCAAGAAAACCTGAAGAAAAAGATAGGGATAGACGGCCAAGATTGTCTGATCTACGTGAGTCAGGTGCACTTGAACAAGATGCAGATGTTGTTATGTTCATTTATCAGCCGGAGAAAAAATCTTCAAGTAAAGAAGATGAAAGTAAAGTTGTAGAAACAAGATTGTATATAGCAAAAAATAGAAACGGTCCTACTTACGAACTGCCAATGTTGTTTATAAAAGAATACACAACTTTTGCAGAAATTGAACTTTCTGAAGAAGACTTAGAATAAATTTTTGTCTACAAATTTTTTAAAGGATTAGTTAATGAATTTGTTTAATTACTTACCATTTTATTCCCGTCCCACTTGGATTGAAATCAATAAAAACGCATTGATTAAAAATATTGAAAATATTTATTCCTATATTAATAACAAAAGTAAAGACAAGATTAATATCTGTGCTGTTATAAAAAGTAATGCATATGGACATGGAATAGACCTTGTAGGGAAAATACTTGACAATATTGAGTATATTAAGTTATTTGGTGTGAGTTCTATTGAAGAAGCAAAAATTTTAAGAAAAATAAAAGTTAAAAAACCTATTTTGTTGTTAGGCAGTGTTTACCCATTTAAAAATTTTGAATACTTTTATAAGTATGATATTATTCCTACTATTTCAAGTATTTTGATTTTGAAAGAATTGGATAAATTTGCAAAAAAAATTGGTCATAAAATGAAGTTTCATCTTAAAATAGATACTGGTATGGGGAGAATAGGTTTGTTACCTGAAAGAATTGAAGATTTTATAAATGAATATAAATTGTTAAAAAATATAGTCTGTGAAGGTATATATACACATTTTTCATCTGCTAAAGAAGATAAAGAATATACTTTGTATCAATTAAAGTTATTTAACGAATGTTATAAAAAATTGTTATCTTCAGGGATAAAACCTAAATATGTTCATGCAGCAAATTCTGCTGCAACTGTTTTATATCCTGAAAGTTATTTTAATATGGTACGCCCTGGACTAATAATCTATGGGTTGAAACCTTTTGAAAAAGTGGACAAATTTGTTAATATTGAACCTGTTTTGTCGTTGAAAAGTAAAATTGTTTTTCTTAAAACATTACCAAAAGGAAAATATATCAGTTATTCAAAAACATACATTACTAAAAAAAAGACAAAAGTTGCAACTATACCTATTGGCTATGCTGACGGATTGTTAAGAAAGTTGTCAAACAAAGGTCAAGTTTTAATAAAAGGTAAGTTTTGTAATATAATAGGTCGGATCACAATGGATATGATTATGATAGATGTAAGTAATGTTAAAGATGTAAAGGTTGGCGATGAAGTTGTGATAATCGGCAAAGATTCTGATAACCAGATTTCTGTAGAAAACATAGCGAATTTGTGTGAAACAATAAATTATGAAATATCAACATTGTTATCTCCTCGGATACCAAGAATAATTGTATGAAAAAAATTTTTGTAGGGTTGGGCCGCTACTTCATATTTATATATGAAACATTAGTTAGCTTATTGATTCCTCCTTTTGAAAAACAAATTTTTATTTATGAAATATACAAAATAGGTGTAAAATCACTTCCTGTATGTATGATGACAAGTTTTGCAGTAGGTATGGTTTTAGCTTTGCAGACAGGTATGGCATCAATGTCAGTGTTAAATGAACCTGCATATATAGGCACTGTAGTAACATTTTCGTTAATTAAAGAGTTAGGACCAATGCTAACTTCAGTAGTCTTAGTAGGGCGTGTCGCTGCTGCTATAACTGCAGAAATTGGCAGTATGCGGGTAACAGAACAAATTGATGCTATGTATACTTTAGGGACAGATCCTATAAAATACTTAGTTGTTCCACGAGTTGTATCTTTTACTTTTATTTTACCAATTTTAACTATGATTAGTAACATTATAGGTATTACAGGCGGTGGGATAATAAGTTATCTACGTTTTGACATACCCTCAACAATATACATCAGAGATTGTTTAGATTATTTATATTTAGACGATTTTTTCCACGGCTTGATAAAATCGATAATTTTTGGTATAATTGTTTCGACAATTGCGTGTTATAAGGGTTTCTATACAGAAGGTGGTGCTGAAGGTGTTGGAAGAGCTACTACAAGTTGTGTTGTAACATCAATTGTATGTTTGCTTATGGGAGATTATTTTTTATCTTCGTTGTTGATAGCGTTAGGTATTGGTTAAAAAGGATATGTAGTAGCACACCTTGTTGTGGTATTAAAAATAATGATAAAGATAATAAATCTGTATAAATCGTTTGATAATATTCCTGTTTTACAAGGAATAAATCTTGAGATTTATAATGGAGAAACTATAACTATAATGGGTGGGAGTGGACAAGGAAAAACTGTGTTATTAAAAAATATTGTTGGATTGTTAAAACCTGATAAAGGTAAAATTTTTGTTGACGATGTTGATATTACTTCAGCAGAAAAAAAAGTTTTACTCAATGTTCAAAAAAAGTTTGGATATTTATTTCAAAGTTCAGCATTGTTTGATTCTATGACAGTATTTGAAAATATTGCATTTGGATTAAGAAATTATAACCTTTCAGAAAAAGAAATAGAATATAGAGTAAAACTATATTTAAGTTATGTAGGTTTAGAAGGAATAGAAAACAAATATCCATCAGAACTATCTGGAGGGATGAAGAAACGTGTTGCGTTAGCACGTGCCGTTGCGTATAATCCACAGTATATTTTATATGATGAACCTACTACGGGTTTGGATCCACAAACCGCTGAAACTATTACTGATTTAATCATAAATTTACAAAAAAAACTTAATGTAACATCTGTTGTTGTAACTCATGATTTAAAAGCAGCATTAAAAGTTTCTCAACGTATTGCATTTTTATCCAATGGAAAAATTGTTACTATTTTAACACCACAGGAAGTTTTGTCTTCTGATTATCCATTAGTAAAAGAATTTGTTTCTGCTGCGATAATAAAAAATATATGAAGAAAGAATTTATTGTAGGCTTGTTTTTGTTTTTAGGACTTTTGGTTTTTGGTATTTCAATTTTTATTATTAAAGATATAAGGTTACAAAAAGGCTATAGGTTAAACTTGTATTTTGACGATATTGGTAATCTTGCAGAACGTGCATGGGTACGTATGCGCGGTGTAAAAATAGGTAGAGTTGAAAAAATTGGTATTTTTAATGATAAAGCAAAAGTTGTTGTATGGATTGATTCAAAAATAAAACTTTATAAAACTGCAAAAGCTAAAATTTCGTCAACTGGTGTTTTAGGAGTAAAATATATTGAAATTGTCCAAGGTGAACCAACAACTGAATTTCTTAAAGATGGTGATAATTTGTATGAGACTGAAAGTGTTGTTTCAATAGACGATGCGTTATCTCAAGGAATTGATAGTTTGAAACAGTTTGGTGATGTGTTATCAGAGTTATCAAAAGAAAAAAATTTAGGGAAAAAATTAAGTGATATATTTTCAAATCTTGAAGAACTTTCTAAAAAAATCAATAATGTTGTTGATGAACAACAAGTTAAAAAAACTATAAAGAACATAGAAATTGCTGGTGAAAATATAAATCAGTTTTTGTCAGAAACAAAACAAGATGTAAAATCAGCAGTGCTTACTTTGAAAAATGTTAGTGAAAAAATTGACAAAATGGTTGAAAATATATCTTCTACACAAACTATCGTTGGACAGATTATTTCAGATAAAGAATCAGCTGAAAAGTTTGCTCAAACAATATCATCACTAAAACTTGTAGCAGAAAAAGCTGATAAAACGTTGAACAGAATTAATATGTTTACTACATATTGGGATTATAGATTTAGGTATGATACAGAAAACAATGTTGCAAAAAATGATGTTGGGATAGAAATATATCCTAAAAAAACAAAGTTTTATTACCTTGCAGTTAACAATATTTCGTCAGAGGATACATCTTTAAATGAACAGTATAACACTGTTTCAATAGGTATAGGTGGAATTTTTTATGAACGGTTCTCAGTTTATGGTGGACTTATACGTTCGTATGGTGGTATGGGTATAAAATTGTTTCCGTTAGGATATAGATCAAAACTTTTAGAATTTGGTTTAGAGGCGTATAATTTTTCAAAATCAAGGTCTGCACCACAACTTGATTTATCAGCAAAACTGAAATTAACAAAATGGTTATATTTAGGTACAAGATTTGAAGATGTAGCAAAAGAAAATAGTATTAATACAATGTTAAATGTTTCATTTGAAGATGAAGATATCGCGTATCTTTTAGGACTTATAGGGCTGACAAGGTAGGGGTGATATCTGTAAAGAACTTGGTTACTTTAGTGTCTACCTGATATAAATACAGGTTTTTTTCAAATTTTATAAAATTTTTTTCTTTTCTTATTTACTACAACTCTTATAAAAAGGTATTTTTTATGAAATACAGAAATATAATTTTTGTTTGTTTATTTTTGACAGCATGTGCTACACAATTTACTTATTATTCCACATTAAAAAATTTTATTTCAACAGAAACTTATGATAAAGCAGATGAATTAATTGAAGAAAATAAGTTTAAAGAATATGGTGAAAAAAACGCTTTAATCTATTGGTTAGACAAGGCTATTGTTTTACATTATGCAGGAAAATATGAAGAATCAATTTCTGCGTTTGGTAAAGCGGAAAAACTTGCTGAAGAACTTTATACAAAAAGTATTACTGAAGAAGCGTCAACATTTTTAGTTTCTGATAATGAACGTTCATATGCAGGCGAAGATTTTGAAAAAATATTTATTAATGTATTTCAAGCATTAAATTATTTGTTATTAGGGAAATACGAAGATGCACTTGTTGAAGCAAGAAAAGTTGACCATAAACTTAAGACCTTACAAGTTGATTATGGTGGAAAAAATGTATATAAAGAAGATGCGTTTATGAGATATCTTACAGGATTGTTATATGAAAGTCAGAACGAGTTCAACGATGCTTTTATTTCATATAGAAAATCTATAAATGAATATAATACAAACAAAAAAATTTATACTTTTGATATACCACAAGATTTACTTATTCGTTCATTAAAGATGGCAAAAAAGTTAGGGTTTAAAGAAGAGTTTGAAGAAATCTCTTCAAAATATAAACTTAATTATAAATATAAAGATTACAATATAGATAGCAAAGACGGTGAAGCAATTATTTTTTGCTATTTAGGTTTTGCTCCATATAAAATTGACCATTATATAGAAGTAACTTTTGGTGAGGGATGGACGTATGTTGGTAGTGTACAAGTAGCAGGTGATGAACAAAAAGATGTTCAAAAAGCTAGACAAATTGCACGTTCAATTGCGTCTGACGAACAATTCTTAGTTGCATTTCCAAAATTTATCCCTTCAGATAACAAAGTTAAATATGCTGTTGTTAATGTTTACGATGAAAAAAATAATAAAATTTTATCACAAAAAACATATCTTGTTGAGGATATTGAAACTATAGCAATAAAAAATCTTGAAGATAGAATTGCAAAAATTAAGATAAAAGCTATTGCACGTGCCGCAATAAAATATGCTTTGTCAAGAGAAATAACTGCTAAATTAACTGAAAAATCAGATGACAGTACAAAATGGTTAGTAAAAAAAATGTTGCAAACAGTTGCTGTTGCTACTGAACAAGCAGATAAACGTTCTTGGAGAACACTCCCTAGGGAAATACAGATGGTTTCTTTACAACTAAAACCTGGAGTATATAATTTTGAGATTTTATTCTATGATAAAGACAACAATTTATTACAAAAAAAGTGGTATTCAGAAATAAAAATAAATCCTGCTAAAAAAACATTTCTTATTACAAGATGTCATTTATGAGAGTAAAACAAGTTGCTCTATTAATTCTAATATCAAAATTTTTGTTTTCTTGTGCAACAACAAGAACACCTGTATGGGTAAAAGAATTTGGTCAACGAACTTTCTCAAAAGATGGTATTGAAGGAATAGGGTTTGCAAAATTTGATAAAAAAAACAAGTCTACTTTAGTTGAAGCACGACATTCTGCTTATAACCAAGCAATAAAAAATCTTGCTATAAAACTTAAGACAGAAGTCAAAGGTGTTCTCCAACACAAAATGGAAGATAAAATTTCGTATGTTGACAAAAAATACCAGCAACATGCTACTGACCAAGTTGACAGTTTAACAAATATTATGTTTGAAACATTGTTAGGAAGAAAATATTTTGAGGAATATATTGATTACAAAAACTCTTTTTATTGGGTATATGTATGGACAACAAAAGCAGAACTTTATAAAGTTATAGAAGAAGAATTACAAAAACAAGAACTGCAAAATATTGCTATAATGAAGTCAGCAATACAACAATTAAAGAATGTAGATGAATATATATCAAATAGAAATATAATTTCTGCAATATCATTGTTGTCACAAATTAGTACACAACTTAAAGAAATCAAAGGTGTTTATGTTGTGGATAAGATTGATAATATTACGTTATTTTTTGATGTACAAAACAAGTTAAATAAACTGTTGTCTTCATTTAATTTTGTTCCTTTAACTCAAACAAGTATCGAAACAATTTTAGGCCCGCAGGATAATTTAGAACTTGTTGTAAAATGTGAACTAAATTATGACAAAAATGTTATTCCTATTATTTCTTTACCTTTAAAAACAAAGGTTGGTAAAGGAAATGTTGATTTACAACCTGTTGCTGTTACAGATACAGACGGTATTGCAAAATTTAAAGTTTATAATTTGTTTGCAAAAGAAAATGTTGTTGAAGTACTAATTGATACTGCAAGTTTGACACAACAATGGAAAAATCCGGATTATTTATCTAATTTCAAAATTGTGTTCCATATTGTTGCAAAAGAGTTAAAAGAAACAAAAAAATTTGTTGTTGATGTTAAATGTAAAAATACTGTTATGATTGATTTTATAAAATCACAACTTGTTTCAGGTTTAAAAACTCAAGGGTTTAATATAGGAAATTTTGATAATGCAGATTATATTATATCTGCTACAGTTGATACAGAATATATAGGTGATAAAATCACACTGCCTGATGGAACACAGAAACCTTTTGCTGAGATATATTCTGGTAATATATCTGTGGAAATAAAAGATGTAAAAACACAAAAAATACAACTAAGTAAATCTTATAGTGGAATCAAAGGTTTTGGTAGAACAAAAAAAGAAGCTGAAGAAAATGTTGTTAAAAAATTAGTTGAGACAACTGTTGAATTTATAAATTCTAATTTTTAGTATGAAAAAAAACAAAAACTGGTATTTTGGTAACTTTGGTGGAAGATTTGTTCCTGAAACATTGTATTATTGTCTTGATGAACTTGAACAAAGTTATAACAAATATATCAAAGATAAAAAATTTTTATCTCTTCTAAACTACTATTTAACTTCTTATGCTGGTAGGCCAACACCACTTTATTTTGCAAAAAATTTATCATCATATTGTGGATTTAAAATATATCTTAAGCGGGAAGATTTGTGTCATACAGGAGCACATAAAATTAATAATACAATTGGTCAGGTATTACTTGCCAGGTTTATGAATAAAAAACGAATCATTGCTGAAACTGGTGCGGGTCAACATGGTGTTGCAACAGCAACTGTAGCAGCATTGTTAGGTATAAAATGTGTTGTATATATGGGTGAAGAAGATGTTAATAGACAAGAAATAAATGTGTATAGAATGAAACTACTTGGTGCGGAAGTTATTCCTGTAAAGTTAGGTTCAAAAACTTTAAAGGATGCGATAAACGAATGTTTAAGAGACTGGGTCACAAATGTGAAAGATACATTTTATGTAATAGGTTCTGTAGTAGGTCCACATCCATATCCTTTGATTGTGAGAAATTTTCAGTCAATTATAGGCAAAGAGGTTAAAAAACAGATATTTAAACTTGAAGGAAAACTACCTAATTATTTAGTTGCTTGTGTAGGAGGTGGTTCAAACGCAATAGGATTGTTTTCACCATTTTTCAAATATAAAAATGTGAAAATGGTTGGTGTTGAAGCAGCAGGAAAAGGGTTGAACACAAACATGCATGCTGCTACTTTAGCAAAAGGAAAGATAGGTGTTATTCACGGAATGAAAACATATGTTTTGGTTGATAAAAATGGACAAATACAAACTACACATTCTATCTCAGCAGGGCTTGATTATCCAGCAGTAGGTCCTGAACATAGTTATTATAAATCAATTGGCAGAGCAGAGTATGTAACAGCAGATGATGACACAGCATTGTTAGGATTTGATATTTTATCAAAACTTGAAGGTATAATTCCAGCGTTAGAACCTGCCCATGCAATAGGTTGGATTGTTAAAAACAGAAAAAAATTTCTTTCAACGGATATTGTAGTAATTTGTCTTTCGGGTAGAGGAGATAAAGATATTGATATTGTTAGAAAACAAATTTTGTGAAAATTCTTGTATATTATGCACAATTTGCTTAAGTATTTGGATATCGTTGGGAAAAAAGAATATGTTAGTAAAAATTATAATCTTGAAAATATTAAACTTGTTTTAAATTATCTTTCAAACCCACAGCATAAAATAAACAATATTATTCATATTACAGGAACCAATGGAAAAGGTTCAGTTGCAATATATACATCTGTTATCCTTACTTCTTTAGGATATTCTACAGGACTTTTTATCTCGCCTCATATATATGATGTAACAGAAAGAATACAAATTAATAACAAACCAATTAGTCGTTCTCAATTAGAAAAATATCTTGGAATTATTTACGAATCAATCCCTAAAAAATTGTTTTTAAAACTAACATATTTTGAACTTCTTACTTGTGTGATGTTTTTATGTTTTTACGAGATACAACCGGATTTTATAATTCTTGAAGTAGGTCTTGGTGGAAAACTTGATGCGACAAATGTTATTTCTAAAAGTATTGTTTCTTGTATAACAAGTATTTCTTTAGACCATACTGAGGTTTTAGGAAACACAGAGTTTAAAATACTAAAAGATAAATCAGCAATTATAAAACCTAACTCAATTTTTATCTGTGGCGATATAAAAGAAAAATATAAGGATTATTTATATAACCTGTGTAAGAAATTGAATACAAAATTTGTTGATGTACCAAAAAAAATGTGTAAAATAAGTTTTGATTTTGACAAATGGGAAACATTTTGTGAAATAAAAGATAATAGAAATACATTCAAATTTATTTTACCTGTTTGTTCTTTAATTCAGCCATATAACGTTTTGTTATCAATAAAAATTGTTGAAGAGTTAAGTAAAATAGGAGTGGTTAATAATTTGGATTATAAAAAGATGTTTGATGCAATAAAACTAACTCAGATTCCTTTCAGGATGCAAAAGTTAAAATATAAAAATCTAAACGTTGTGATAGATGGAGCACATAATACTGCTGCAGTTAACAATTTTGTGTCAACATTATCGTATTCTTCATGGAAAAATATTGTTGTGTGTTTCACAATAATGAAAGAAAAAGATTATAAATCTATAATTAAAACTTTAGCTATGTTAAAAAATAAAATTGAAAAATTTATTGTTTACAAATTACCAACACCACGATGTCAAAAACTTACTACTATCTATAGAGAAGCAAAAAAGTATTTTGATGACAAAACAATAAAGTTTTATAATGTTTCACAAATGTTGAACTATCTTGAAAAAAATTGTAATAAAAACAAAATTTTTTTTGTAGGAAGTTTTTATATATCATCTATTTTTAAAAATGAAAAGAAATGATGTCTATGATGTAGTTATAATTGGAAGTGGTCCTGCGGGATTATCTGCTGCAATTTATACTTCACGAGCGTTATTAAAAACATTAGTTTTTTCTTCAGTTGCATATTCACCACAAGTTGTTCTTACAGATATAATTGAAAACTACCCAGGTTTTTCTGAAGGGATAAACGGGTTTGAACTTATTGAAAGAATGAAACAACAAGCAGTAAAATTTGGAACTGAGTTTGTTGAATCCGAAGTGATAAAAATTGAACTAAAAGAAAAAAATTTTTTAGTTTATACTCAAGATGATTTTATTGAAACAAAATCTGTGATTATTGCTACAGGGAGAAGAAATAAAAAGTTAGGTGTTGAAAACGAAGAAAAGTTTATTGGTAGGGGAATTTCATACTGTGCAATATGTGATGCTCAATTATTTAAAGATAAAGTAGTAACAGTTGTTGGTGGTGGTGATACCGCATTTACCGAAGCAATTTATCTTACTAAATTTGTTAAAAAGTTATATCTTGTCCATAGAAGAAATGAATTTCGTGCTACAAAAATTCTTCAAGAACGACTTAAACAAAAAGATAATGTAGAATTTTTAACACCATATATTGTTGAAAAATTGATAGGAGATGAAAAAATTTCTGCTGTTTTACTAAAAAATGTAGAATTAGGAGAACAGAAAGAAATGTTTTGTGATGGTGTTTTTGTATGTATAGGACATCAACCAAATACAGATTTTGTGAAAAACTTGTTAGATTTAGATGAAGATGGATATATAATTACGGATGATAAGTTAGAAACTTCGGTTAGAGGTATTTTTGCTTGTGGTGATTGTAGAAAAGGTTCTATAAAACAAGTGGTTTGTGCAGCAGCTGAAGGTGCAAAAGCTGCGTTAGCGGTAGAAAAGTTTTTAGAAAAATAATAATGCGAGGAGGAATAAATAATGATATTTTTTGAAAAAATGGCAATGGAAGGAAAACTTTTAGTTTTTGCTTTTCTTTTTTTAATTTGGCATATTTTGTACAAACTTTTGAAACCAAACATTGAAGATAAAAATATAAGAAAAAAATTTGTTGTTTTACATACACTATTAGGCTTTATTGGTGGAGGAATAATAGGATTAGTGTTAAGTACGTTCAGTGGACAAATTGAAGTACAAACAAAGTATGCATTGTTTGCAGGTGTAATTTTATCTTTTGTTTTTCTATTATATAGTTTGTATATTTCTAAAGAAAAAATTAACAAGGTTTTGATTTCTGATCTTGACTGGGGACAAACTGGATGGTCAACTTTAGCAGTTGTTAGTGTGATAATGTATTGTTGTATTCAAGCGTTCAAAATACCTACTGGTAGTATGAGAATGACATTGCTTGAAGGAGACCATTTGTTTGTGAACAAATTTATTTATGGTATCAAAATACCGTTTACTGAAAAAAGAGTGTTTAAAATAAAAAAAATTAAAAAAGGAGATATAGTAGTTTTTTCTTGTCCACCAGCAGCCCTTTCTGAAGAGGAAAGAGAAAATAAAATACAAAAAGATTTTGTTAAACGTTGTGTTGCTCTTCCTGGAGATAAAGTAGAAATTAAGGATAAAGTGTTGTATATAAATGATGAGCCACAAAATGAACCATATGTAAACTTTGAAGATAAGGATAATATTTATCAATCAATAAAATTTTATAAAACACAACAAGAATATCAACGTGCATGGGAACAAGGAAGATTTACAAAAATACCACCTAGTTTTGTCCGAGACAATTTTGGTCCTGTGATTGTACCACCAGGATGTTATTTTGTTTTAGGTGATAACAGAGATAAATCTTTTGATAGCAGATTTTGGGGACCATTAGAAGAAAAATATATAAAAGGAGCTCCTTTGATTGTTTATTGGCCACCTCACAGAATAAGAATACCAAAATAGGGGATGTTATGGCTATAAAATGGTTAATAATAGCGATTTTATTTTTTATAATTGAAATTTTAACGCCAGGAGTGTTTCTGTTCAGTTGTTTCAGTATTGGAGGGATAATTGCTGCAGTTACAAGTTTATTTGTCAAATCTATAATACTTCAATGCGTAATTTTTGCTATATCATCTATTTTATCAATATATTTTTTAAAACCTTTTTTGATGAAACTATTGCTTCCACTAACAATAAAATCTAATGTTGACAAATTAATTGGTGCATCGGGCATAGTTGTTGAAAAAATTGATGGTAAAAAAATAATGGGGATAGTAAAAGTAAATAACGAGCTATGGCGTGCAGTTTGTGAAAATAACGAAGTTGTAAATGTTGATGAAGAAATTATTGTGTTAAAAGTAGAGGGAGCACATTTGGTTGTAAAAAAGAAAAGTTAAATTAGACCAAATTTTTGTAATATACTTCGTGCTGCTTTTTTACCCATACTCATTGCTTCTATAATTGTTCCTTCACCACCTACAATATCACCGCCTGCATAGACATTTTCTATTGAAGTTTCCATTGTTTCCGGATTGACAATAATATCGCCCCATTTATTTGTTTTTAATTCACTTACTGTATTTGATAATGTTTGGTTTGCTTGAAGACCTATTGCCACTATTACCAAATCTGTATCAATTATAAACTCTGAATTTTTAATTGGAACAGGTCGTCTCCTACCAGATTCATCTGGTTCACCAAGTTCACATCTCAAACATTTTATCCCCATAACTTTGCCATCTTTATCACCAATAAATTCTATTGGTTGGACTAAAAATTGAAATTCAACACCTTCTTCTTTCGCATGTTCAATTTCAACTTTTCTTGCAGGCATCTCTAATTCTGTTCTGCGATACAAAACTGTTACTTTACCATCATTTATAGAATTTATTTTCTGCATTCTCAACGCAACACGTGCTGCATCCATTGCTGTGTTTCCACCACCAATAACAACTATTTTTTTTCCGACATTTATTGGGGTATGGTATTGAGGAAACTTATCCGCATGCATAAGGTTTACCCTTGTAAGATACTCATTTGCAGAATATATATTTATCAAACTTTCACCTTTTATATTAAGCCAGGTTGGTGCACCAGCACCTGTGCCAATAAAAATAGCATCATAAGTTTTTTTAAGTTCGTAAAAACTAATTGTTCTTCCAACAATAACACCAGTATAAAATTTTACACCATAGTTTGTTAAAAGATTTATCTCGTAATGTAATACATCACGAGGTAACCTAAATGTGGGGATACCGTAAGATAAAACTCCACCTAAGGTGTGTAGTGCTTCAAAAACATCAACTTGTATACCATAAGCTGAAAGTTCGCCTGCTACTGTTATACTTGCAGGTCCTGAACCTATACATGCAACTTTATAATTAGTAGTATTTTTAGTTAGAGGTTGAAAATTTAAATTTAAAGTTAAATTATGTTGTCTTGCATAATCACCAACATAACGTTCAAGTAAAGGAATGTTTATTGCATTTTCTGACGCATAAGGCGAGTTTTTTGGAGTAAACACACAAGATTTTCTACATTGGTATTCTGCAGGACATACTCTACCACAAATTGAAGGGAACCTGTTTTTTTCATAAATAGTTTCAAACGCACCTTTGAAATCTTTTTGTGTAAGTTGGTAGATAAATTTTTTTATATTAATTTCTACAGGACACCCGGAAATACATTTTGGGTTCTTACATTGTATACATCGTGTTGCTTCTTGTAGCATTTCTTCTTCTGTATATCCAGAAACAACTTCAGCAAAATTATTTATTCGCTGTTCAACAGTAAGTTCTTGAGGTTTAACAACCGGTTTCTTCATTTTTTTCTTCTGTCACCTAATCTACGGTCAAACCCGCTTCGTCGTTCAAACGGTACTTCTGGTCCACCAACAAGTTTACTCATCCATCTGCGGTCTGTACCACTTCTTCGTTCATGTTTCCTTCTCTCTATGGAAGGTTGGTTTGTGTTTTTAGTTTTCTTTTTTTCTATTATTTCCTTTATTTTTTTAATTATTTTTTTTACCATAGATTTTTTCACCCCTGTTTTTTATAAAATTTTTTTATTTATTAACCTGTGAAGGTTGATACAAATTTTTGTAAAAAAATTCAATAAATGTTGGAAAAAAATATAAAAATTTGTATATAATAACTCATCAATGAAAAATATCAAATTATTACCTTCTGTTGGTAAAAAGCGAGCGTTATATTTAAACAAATTAGGAATCTATACTATTGAAGACTTACTCTATTACTTCCCAAGAGAGATACAGGATAGAAGAAGTTTTGGTTCATTAGGATGGCAAAATATAAACTTTTCTTCATCACAAAAGTTAACAGTAATAGGAAAAGTTCTTGTCGCAGATACGATTGTGGCAAAAAACAACTTAGGTATATTCAAAGTTGTAGTAGAAACTTTAGACAAACCATCTACAATTTTATCATTGGTTTGGTATAAAAAACTTAATCGTAAATACGATGTGTTTGCCACGTTAAAGAAACAATTACAGAAAGATAAAGAGGATTCTGAGAAATATATTATAGCATATGGTAAAGTTTCAGAAATAAAAACAAGGTTTCCTGAAATAAATGTTGAAGATTATGAAATCATTACTAATTTGAACGAAGATTCAATACATACAAACAGGTTAGTACCTATATATTCTTTAACAGAAAATATTACACAACAATGGTTTCGTGAACTTGTGTATAATACAATAAAAACTTATCCTTTGCAAGAATTTATTCCACAAAAAATTTTGGCAAAAGAACGTCTTATTGATTTATCTACTGCAATAAAAAACATTCATTTTCCTGATACTTGGCAGTTGTATTCAGAAGCAAAACGACGGTTTATTTTTGAAAAATTTTTGTTGTTACAAGTTGCAGTTAATAAAGTTAAAAAAAATATTGTTTCAAAACCAAAAGTCGGAAAATATGTTATTAGAAGAACATTACTTACACCGTTTAAAGAAAAACTAAAAAATACAATCCCAAACTTTGATTTTACAAAAGCACAAAAAAAAGTCATTAACGAACTGTTTAACGATATGTTGTCTTCAAAACCTATGAATAGACTGTTAATAGGCGATGTTGGCTGTGGAAAAACTCTTGTGGCGGTATGTTGTGCATTACTTGCAGTAGAAAATGGTTACCAGGTAGCATTTATGGCACCAACTGAAATTCTTGCAGAACAACATTATTACACCATTTCAAATTATGTTAAAGGTTTATACAACCAACAAAAAAATTGTGAAGTAAAAATTTCGTTATTAGTGGGTAAGATGTCAACAAAACAAAAACATAAGGTTTTATCTCAAATAAGCAACGGCGAAGTTGACATTGTAGTAGGAACACATGCATTAATAGAAGAAAAAGTTAAGTTTAAAAACCTTTCGTTAGTGATTATAGATGAACAACACAAGTTTGGTGTGATACAAAGAAAAAAATTGTATGAAAAAACTGTATTGCCAGATATGTTAGTTATGACAGCAACACCTATACCAAGAAGTTTAGCAATGACTTTGTATGGTGAACTTGATATTTCAACAATTGACGAATTACCTTTTGGACGAAAACCTGTGAAAACTTTTTATTACGACATGGATAATTACGATTGGCAACTTGTGTTAGAAAGGTTAGAAAATAAAGAAAAAGTTTATATTGTATATCCGATAATTGATGAAACAAAGCTTGAGTTAAAAACTCTGCTAGAAGAATACAACAATCTTTCAAAAACAATATTTAAAAATTACAAATGCGGTATGTTACATGGGAGAATGAAAAGTCAACAAAAGGAAGAAATTATGAAAAAATTTAGAGATGGTGAGATACAAGTTTTGTTTTCTACTACAGTTATAGAAGTAGGTATTGATATTCCTGATGCCACTGTTATAGTAATAAATCATGCAGAACGTTTTGGATTAGCACAACTACATCAATTAAGAGGTCGTGTAGGAAGAAGTGAACTACAATCATACTGTATATTGTTAGGTAAAATAACCACCCCTGAAGCTGAAGAACGAATTAAAACTATGCTTGAAACAAACAATGGGTTTGAGATAGCAAATAAAGATTTGTTAATTCGTGGTCCAGGACAAATATTTGGGACTCTACAACATGGGAAAACCGAATTTACTTTTGAAGAAGTGTTAAATTATACAGATCTGTTAATAAAAGCGAAAGAATATGCAAAAGAAATTGTATTTAAAGATAAAGAATATGAATATGGAGATGTTTCATTATTGTTTAAAAAAGTATATTCAAAATATGCAAAAGATTTTGTTTTAGCGTCAGTAGGATAATAATCAATGAAGATATTATGTGATATAGGTAATACATTTACAAAAATTCTTTTTATCTCGGATAAGGTTAAATATTGTAAGATAAAAACTTTAAAGTTATTACCGTTTATTAAAAAATTTAATTTTGCAGAATTTTATATTTCAACTGTTGTTGACGAAGTCAAAACTAAGTTAAATAAAAACTTTAAGAAAATAAAGTTTATAACACACAAAGATGTATCAGAGTTTATCAAAATTAAATATGATACAAAAAACTTAGGTTCAGACAGAATAATTTCTGCATTTTGTTGTAAAGAACTTTTTGGAGGTGAAACCTTGATAATCTCTTGTGGTAGTACAATTGTTTTAGATTACATAAATAAAAAATGTGAATATGTAGGTGGGGAAATTTTCCCAGGAATAAAAATGTTAATTACTTCTCTTTATGAGTCAACATCAAAGTTACCGTTGGTAAAAAAATTGTCAACTAATAAATTAATAGGGAAAAATACAAAAGAATGTATATCTTCAGGAATCATAAATTTTTGTTTTTCAGGGATAAGAAATTTTGTTGATTCTTTAAAACCGAAGAATGTTGTTATAACAGGTGGTGATGGAAATATATTTTTTAAAAAATTGAACTACAGAAATAAATATAAAATTAACAACCTTGTGTTGTTAGGTATTGTTATATGGGGATATTATAAAGGTCTGATTTACGAGTCTGAGGTTAAAAAAATTCTTAGTGGAAAAATTTTTTCTAAAATTTTTGTTTGACACCTTGACATTTGAAATATAATTTTATATTTTGAAACCTTACAACTCAAAATTGCATCAATCTTTATAAGGAAAACTTCGATAACCCTAACCCTCTCTTAAAAAATTAAAATTTTTAGAAGGAGGTGGTTGTTTTATGAAAGTAAAACCTTTAGGAGATAGGATTTTAGTAAAACCTTTAGAAGAGAAAGAAGTAAAAAGAGGAAATATAATCATTCCTGATACAGCAAAAGAAAAACCACAACAGGGTGAAGTAATAGCAGTAGGTAAAGGAAAAATGACTGATGATGGAAAATTGATACCGATGGAAGTAAAAGTTGGTGATAAAGTTCTTTTCGGTAAATATTCTGGAACAGAAATAAAGATTGATGGAGAAGAATACTTAATTTTACACCAAGACGATGTTTTGGGAATTATAGAAGAATAAAAAAATTTTAAATTAAGAAAGGAGGTGATATTTTATGGCTAAACAAATAATATATTCAGATGAGGTAAGAAAAGCAATAAAAAATGGTGTTGATAAACTTGCAAACGCAGTTGGTGCAACATTGGGCCCCAGAGGAAGATACGTTTTGTTAGAAAAAAAATTTGGTTCACCTACAATAACAAATGATGGTGTAACTATTGCAAAGGAAATTGAATTAGAAGATCCAAATGAAAATATTGGTGCACAACTTGTTCGCGAAGTTGCATCAAAAACAAACGATGTTGCAGGTGATGGTACAACTACTGCATGTGTGTTAGCACAAGCAATTATCGCAGAAGGGTTAAGAAACATAGCTGCTGGTGCTAATCCTATGCATATAAAAAGAGGGATTGATAAAGCAACTGCTGCTATTGTTGCTGAATTAAAATCAATGGCTAAACAAGTTAAAACAAAAGAAGAGATCGAACAAATTGCTACAATTTCTGCTAATGATAAAGAAATTGGTAAACTTATTGCCGAAGCCATGGATAAAGTTGGTAAAGATGGTGTTATAACGGTAGAAGAAGGGAAATCTGCTGAAACAACTCTTGAAGTTGTTGAAGGTATGCAGTTTGACCGCGGGTATATCTCACCATATTTTATAACAGATGCTGAACGTATGGAAGCAGTATTAGAAGATCCTTATATAATAATTACTGATAAAAAAGTATCTGCAATGAATGATTTACTTCCTTTATTAGAACAAATTGCACAATCTGGCCGTTCATTTTTGTTGATTGCTGAAGATGTTGAAGGAGAAGCACTTGCAACTTTGGTGGTTAACAAACTCAGAGGTACATTAAGATGTGCTGCTGTGAAAGCACCTGGTTTTGGAGACAGAAGAAAAGAAATGTTGCAAGATATTGCAATTTTAACTGGTGGTGAGGTTATTTCTGAGGAAAAAGGTGATAAATTAGAAAAAGCTACACTTGATAAATTAGGTAGAGCAAGACGTGTAGTTGTTGATAAAGAAAATACTACGATAGTTGGTGGTGCTGGCGATAAAGACGAGATTAAAAAACGAATAAATCAAATTAAGAAACAAATTGAAGAAACAAAGTCTGATTATGATAAAGAAAAACTTCAGGAACGATTAGCAAAACTTGCTGGTGGTGTTGCTGTTATAAATGTTGGAGCACCAACCGAAGCTGCAATGAAAGCAAAAAAATTTAAAGTTGAAGATGCAATGCATGCAACACGTGCTGGTGTAGAAGAAGGAATTGTTCCTGGTGGTGGTGTTGCTTTATTAAGAGCAAGAGAAATTGCTAAAACTAAAATTAAGGCTGAAGATTTAGATGAACAAACAGGTATAAACATTGTTTTCCGTGCAGTAGAAGAACCTATAAGAAGAATAGCCGAAAATGCTGGGTATGAAGGGTCAATTGTTGTTGAAAAAGTTCTTGCAGAAAAAAATCCAAATTTTGGTTTCGATGCAGAAAAAGGTGAATATGTTGATATGGTGAAAGCAGGTATTGTTGATCCAGCAAAAGTTGTGCGAACCGCGTTAGAAAATGCAGCAAGTGTGGCAGGATATCTTTTAACATCAGAAGTTATAATAACTGAAATACCTGAAAAGAAGGAAAAAACATCTCCAATGCCACCTGAGTATTAATATATAAGTAATAGATTGCGCAACTAAATAAACAATTATTGTTGTAAGAGAATCTGAAAATGCTGGAGTGAGGTGTGGTGATACTGTAAGTAGGTAATTATAGGGTAGGAGAATTTTTTCTCCTACCCTATTTTTTATTTATTGTATTTCTTATAAAAATTTTATAAAAATAATCATCTTTTGTTATTTTATGAATTATACTAATACATTCTTTTTTTCTTTTTTTGTTTCGCTTTTATTAACTCCCATTTGTAGAAACATCGCTGTTAAGTTAAAAATTTTAGACCATCCAATATCTCTCATCAAAACTCATAAAACACCAACACCGTATTTAGGTGGTTTAGCAATAGCAATAAGTTTTTATTTATCACTATTTTTAGTAAGAATAACAACACATTTTACAACAGGAACTTTGTACTCATTACGAGGAATAATTTTTGGAGGAATAATAATTTTAATTATCGGTCTTATAGATGATTTAAAATATAAAGGAATACATTTTACAACAAAATTTTTTGGCGAGATTATATCAGCATTAATTTTAATTCATTATGGTATAAAGATAAATTTTATCTCACCTGAATGGTTTGCTTTACTTATAACACTTTTATGGGTTATAGGGATAACAAACGCGTTTAATCTTGTTGATGTTATGGATGGACTTTCAGCGGGTATTGCTATTATAGCAAGTTTTGGTCTTTTCTTAGTCACAAAATATATTGAAGAAGAAATATATGTAAGTTATGCAGTGTTAGCGTTAGCAGGTGCATGTTTAGGTTTTTTACCTTACAATCTTTCTAATAAGTACAAAATTTTTATGGGTGATACAGGCGCCCTCTTTTTAGGGTTTGTTTTGTCAGCGTTAACTCTTGGCGGAAAGTATTCATCAAATAACCAATTAGGAGTTTTATCGCCTATTATAATTTTACTTATACCGATTTATGAGACATTTTTGATAAGTATCTTAAGGTTAAGTAGGGGACAATCACCATTTATTGGTTCTAAAGATCATTTTTCGTTAAGATTGCTATCTATAGGAATATCAAAATATAAAATTTTGTTGATTACATATTTCGTTGCAATATGTTTGGCAATTATTGGAATATTTGTTGTTTTGTCACCAACTAATTTTGTACCTATAATTTCTGTTATAATTATTAGCATGTTTATAGCAATAATTACAAAATACTTAATGAAGATTGAGGTTAAATGAAGATTGTAATTTTAGGTGGTGGATTAACAGGTTTATCCTGTGCTTATGAATTACAAAAAAAGAAGGCTGACTTTATTCTTATTGAAAAAGAGAAAGAATTAGGTGGGTTGTGTAGGTCTATCAAAATTAACGATTTTATTTTTGATTATACAGGACATTTTTTACATTTTTCAAATTCTGATAAGTTTGTTGAACAATATATAAAATATTTATTAAAAGATAATTTGATAAAGGTACACCGTAATGCAAAAATTTATACCCGTTTTGCTATTACTGAAAATAAATTAATTCCTTATCCGTTTCAGGCAAATTTATCTTTTCTTGATCCAAAAATAAGTAAGAAGTGTCTTTATGATTTGATTATTGCACAAATTATTGACAAAAAGTATGCAGAAAATTTCAAAACATGGCTTATACAAAATTTAGGTAATAGTATAACAAAATATTTTTTTGAGAAATATAATACAAAATTGTGGAAAACAAATCTTAAAAATATTACAACATCTTGGGCAGAAAAATTTGTCCCACTGCCAGATACTGAAGATATTTTATTAAAATTTTTATCTCAAAAAAATAATAAAGAATACGGATATAATGTATTTTTTTATTATCCTAAAAAAAATGGAATACAGGCATTAATTGATAGTGTCGCTAAATTGATTGATAAAAAAAATATAATTACAGAATCTGAAGTTGTAAAAATTGATTGTGAGAGAAAAAAAGTACTATTTTTGCATAATAATAAAATAGAAACAATAAATTATGATGTTTTAATCTCTACTATACCGTTATTAGAGTTGATTAAAAAAAGTAGTTTGCCACAAAAAATTAAACTATACGCTAAAAAGTTGAATTATACAAGCGTATTATGTTTTAATATCGCCATCGATCAGCAAATAATGAAAGGTATTCATTGGATATATTTCCCTGAAGATAATACTATTTTTTACCGTGTCGGATTTTATCATAATATAAACAAAAACCTTGTGAAAAATAATTATGGTTCAATGTATGTGGAGGTTTCTTTAAATAAAAACGAAAAAGTTAATATCGAAAGGATTTATTCTAAAATAATAGAACAATTGTTGGAAACAAAATTGATTAATTCAGAAAAACAGATATTGTTTTATAACTTTTTAAAAATACCATATGCATATGTTGTTTATGATAGACATCGAGAAGAAGTTTTGCCTTATATATTTAATGTTCTTAGTAAATATAAAATTTATTCTATAGGAAGATATGGTGGATGGAAGTATTCTTATATGACTGAAAATATTAAAGATGCTATATCAACTATTGAACAAATATTAAAAAAATAAAATGATGGATAAAATCAAAGTTGTACATATTATAACAAAACTTGAGTTAGGTGGTGCACAACAAAATACTTTATACACCGTTGAACATTTAGACAAAACAAAATTTGATGTATATTTAATGAGTGGTTGTGGTGGTATACTTGATGAGACAGCAAAATTTCTTGCAAAAAATGTTTATGTAAAAGTTTATTTTGTTAAAAATTTAGTTCGTGAAATAAATATAATAAGAGATATATTAGCACTTATAGAGATTTTTGAACTATTGTTAAAAATTAAGCCACATATAATTCATACACATTCCTCAAAAGCAGGGATAATAGGTCGTTGGTCTGCATTTGTTTTAAATCTTTTTAGGAAAGAAAAAATAAAGATAATACACACATTTCATGGTTTTGCATTTAGTAGATTTCACAATTTTTTTGTCAGAAATTTTTATATTATCTTAGAATTTTTTACAGCAATTATTTCTGATAAACTTATTTTTGTTTCTGTTGATAATATTAAAACTGCTAAAAGATATAAAATTGGTTCAGTTAAAAAATATGTTCTTATTCGTAGCGGGATAAAAATTAGTGAGTTTTACAAAGTTTCTTTTGATAGTGAATTAAAAGAAGTAAAAAAGAAAGAACTGCAAATTTCTTCCTCTGAAAAAGTTATTACAACAATAGGTCCATTTAAACCACAAAAAAATTTAGCTGATTTTATAAAAATGGCAAAAGTTGTTGTTGAAAAAATTCCTGAACAAAAAATTAAGTTTTTGATTGCAGGCGATGGCGAACAAAGAAATAAATTGTTATGGTTGACAAAAAAGTTAAATATGGAAGATAAAATTAAATTTTTATCCTGGTATAAAGATATAAAAGGATTATTATCTGTTACTGACATTTTTGTTATGACATCATTATGGGAAGGATTGCCAAGGTCTGCTGTTGAGTCTTTAGTTGCAGGTGTACCTGTTGTAGCATATGCAGTTGATGGATTAAACGATATTGTGAAATCAGGTAAAAACGGATTTTTAGTTACACCAAAAGATGTTAATTCTATTGCTGAACAGGTTGTTTATTTGTTAAAAAACCAAAATATATTTAATGAATTCAAAAAAAATGCTGTTGAAACTATTGAAAACTCGTTTGATATTGACTATATGGTAATACAACAAGAAAACCTTTATATAGAGTGTATGAGAATATGAATATGAAAAGCTATACTGTAACATTAATTCCAGGTGATGGTACAGGACCCGAGTTAGTTGAAATTGTTAAAAAAGTTCTATCTTATACAGGTGTAGATATTAGGTGGGAAGAAGTTGATGCTGGGGAAACGGCATTGGAGAAATATAATACAGTATTACCTCAAGAAGTTATAGATTCTATCAAAAAGAATAAAGTTGCATTAAAAGGTCCTATTACAACACCTATAGGAAGTGGGTTTAGATCAGTAAATGTTGCTTTAAGACAACAACTGAATTTGTTTGCTTGTGTTCGACCATGTAAAATTTATCCTGGAGTGAAAACAAGGTATGAAAATGTAGATATTGTAGTGATAAGAGAAAACACAGAAGATTTATATGCAGGTGTTGAATTTAAACAGTTTAGTGAAGAAGCAAAATATATTATTAAACTTAGTAATGGTAAAATTTTAGAAGACGCTGCTATCAGTATAAAACCTATCTCTATTACTGCAACAAAACGTATTGCAGAATTTGCATTTAATTATGCTATTAAAAATAATAGAAAAAAAATAACAGCTGTAACAAAAGCTAATATAATGAAATATACAGATGGATTATTTTTTGAGGTATGTCGTGAAGTAGCAAAAAAATATCCACAAATTGAATATGAGGAAAAACTTATTGATAATATGTGTATGCAACTTGTACAAAAACCTGAGTTATACGATGTGTTACTTTTGCCAAATTTATATGGTGATATAATTTCAGATTTATGTGCAGGATTAGTGGGTGGATTAGGTGTAGCACCAGGTGCAAATTATGGTGATGAATATGCAGTGTTTGAAGCAGTACATGGTTCTGCACCAAAATATAAAGGACAAAATAAAGTTAATCCTACAGCACTACTTCTTTCAGCAAAACTTATGTTAGAACATTTAGGTGAGACTGAATCTGCAAAAAAATTAGAATATGCTATTGCTGAAGTTATAAAAGAAGGGAAAGTCGTAACATATGATCTTGGCGGTAATGCAAAAAATTATGAAATGGCTGAGGAGATAATTAAGAAGTTGAAGATGAGTTAATTTGTAGATGAGCGAATGTGGAATAGATTGAATAAACGATAAAAAGATTAGATGAAAATATCTATTGATAGAATAAAGAAAGAGAAAGAAATTGTTTTAGAATATGAAGATTCACAGTTCAAAAATAAATCGTTTCGAGAGGCAACACAAGGGTCAATGAAAATAAAATTGGTTTTAAGTTTAGTAGGAGATACTAATGTTAGAATAAAAGGAGAAATTAAAGGAAATTTTGAATTAGTCTGTGATCGTTGTGCTGATAGTTTTCTTGAATATAAGAAAATAGAGTTTGACGAAATTTTTGAGTTAACTAAAGAGGAACTTTCTGACAAAATGGTAGATATTGATTCTAAAATAAGAGATGTTGTTGTAATGAGTTTTCCTATAAAAATATTATGTAGTGAAAATTGTAAAGGTATTTGTTTAGGTTGTGGAGTAAATTTGAATAAAGAAAACTGTAGGTGTAATGTCAAATAAAGTGTGTGTAAATGAATAAGGTTCTGTTAACTAAAAATGATGTTCTTTTTGCAGATTTATAATTTGGTAGTCGCAGACTTTAACCTGCGTATATTATTTGTAGTTGCAGACCTTGGTCTGCTAAAAATGTGATTTGTTCTAAATGTGCAGGTGAAATTACAAAAGAAATGCAACAACATAGTTGCAGTCTAAAATGTAAGTTTAATTTTTAGTACTTACAGGTTTCGACTTGCGTATTTTGTTAACAAAAATACAACCTAAAGGTCGCGGCTAGCGGTAGATTGCAAATTGTGTATAATTTGTAGTTGCAGACTTTAGTCTGTGTAATTAATTTTGCCAAAAAGAATCTTATTTTTAATTTTATCGTCTATAAGTTCTATAAATATCATAAAATAGTTACCAAAACTATGAATAAATGGAGGTATAAGCATTTATGCCAAACCCAAAAAAACATCATACTCATTCAAGGACACGTATGCGTAGAGGACAATGGATAATCTCCGCACCAAATTTAGTTCGTTGTCCTCAATGTGGAGCATTTAAGTTACCCCATAGAATTTGTCCTAATTGTGGGTATTATAAAGGTGAATTATGGATAAGTAAAAAAGAAAAGGCTGAAAAAGAAGGAACTGTATGAGGATTGGGATTATGAAGATTGTAGTTGATGCAATGGGCGGAGAAAAAAATATACCTGATATAAATATAGAGGGGGCGTTATTTGCAGTTAAAGAAATAGATGATTTAAATATAATATTAGTTGGTCCACAAAAAATTGTTAAAGAAAAGTTAGAAGAGATAAGTAAAAAATTTTTTTTGAGAAAATATTTGAAAAACCTCACAATAGTTGATGCTGAAGAAATAGTTTCAATGGAAGAACAACCATCTAAAGCATTAAGGATAAAACAAAATTCGTCAATTGCTGTAGGTATAAAATTGATAAAAGATGACTTAGCTGACGGGTTTGTCTCAGCAGGAAATTCTGGTGTAATAATGGCTTTTGCATTGACACAAATTGGAACTGTAAAAAATATTAGTAGACCTGCAATTGCTACTGTCCTACCTACATTAAATTCTTCCTGTGTAGTACTTGATGTAGGTGCAAATGTTGATTGTAAACCATCACAGTTGGTGGAACTAGCATATATGGGGGTTGTCTATTCTGAACACATATTAGGTAGAAAAAAACCAAAAGTTGCTCTTTTGTCTATTGGTACAGAAGAAACTAAAGGTAACCAACAGGTTTTGGAAACATATAAATTATTAAAACAAACAAACCTTAATTTTATTGGTAATATAGAAGGGAAAGATATACCGTTTGGTATTGCTGATGTAGTTATAACAGATGGTTTTGTAGGAAATATTGTTTTGAAATTTGGTGAAGGTGTAGCAGAAATGTTGTTGATGCTTATTAAACAGGCATTAAAGAAACATCCACTTGCTATGTTATCTTTACCATTTGTATGGAATGCAATAAAAGATATAAGAAAAAAAGTTGATTTTACAGAATATGGTGGTGCACCTTTACTGGGATTAGAAAAAGTTTGTATTATTTCTCATGGCAGATCTAACGCTAAAGCTATAAAAAATGCTATAAAAGTTGCAACACAAATGGTTAAAAAAAATATTAATTCAATAATTTCACAATATATGGAAAAACTTGTAATATGAAAAAAGTAAAAATTTTGTCAACAGGCTCATATGTCCCACCAAAAGTGTTAACAAATTTTGACTTAGAAAAAATGGTTGATACTTCAAATGAATGGATTGTAACAAGAACGGGTATTAGAGAACGAAGAATTGCAGATGAAAATGTTGCAACAAGTGATCTTGCAGTTGAAGCAGCAAAAAAATGTTTAGATAAAGTAGGGTATAAACCTGAAGATATTGATACAATAATTGTCGCTACCGTTACACCTGATATGTTTTTTCCATCAACTGCTTGTGTGGTTCACAAAAAGTTAGGTGGGAAAAACGAACCAACTGCATTTGATATTTCAGCAGCGTGTAGTGGGTTCATTTATGGTTTAACACTTGCGGATGGATTGCTAAAAACAGGTAAGAGTAAAAATTTGTTACTTATTGCTGCTGATACATTATCTAAATTTACTAACTGGCAGGATAGGAACACTTGTGTATTATTTGGTGATGGAGCAGGTGCAATGTTGTTAACCGTTGTAGATACTGAAGATGACGATGATGCAATTATATCAACTTATCTTGGTGCTGATGGTAATTACGAAGATTTATTATATATTCCAGCTGGTGGATCAAAAATGCCTGCTTCTAAAGAAACAGTAGAAAAAAATTTACATACAATTTTTATGAGTGGTAGAGAAGTATTTAAAGTAGCGGTAACTAAAATGGTAGAATCTGTAATTAAAACATGTGAACTTGCAGAGATACAACCTTACCAACTTGATTTAATTATTCCACATCAAGCAAATTTAAGAATAATAAATGCAATAGCAGAAAGACTAAATGTTGAATCAACAAAAATTTTTGTTAATGTTGATAAATATGGTAACATGTCTGCATCTACAGTAATAGTTGGGTTAGACGAAGCTATATCAGAGGGTAAAGTTAAAAAGGGTTCTTTAGTAGGACTTGTAGCGTTCGGAAGTGGGTTCACATGGGGTGGCGCAATAATAAAGTTGTAATAAAAATTATAATTTTTGTATTGCCAATCCGTAAATATGAAATATTTAGGTATAGAACTTGACGAAAACAAACTACCTCAACATGTAGGTATTATAATGGATGGCAATGGCAGATGGGCGAAAAAACGTGGCCTACCACGGGTTTTTGGTCATCGTGCCGGTGTTAACACTGTAAAAAGAATTGTTGAGGCAGCAGCAAAAATCGGTATTAAATGTTTATCATTATATGCTTTTTCTACTGAGAATTGGAACAGACCCAAAAATGAGATAAAATCTTTGTTTAATTTGTTAAGACGTTTTATTAAAAAAGAAGAAAAAAATTTGATGAAAAATAATATAAAACTTGTTATAAGTGGCGATATTTCTAAAATAGATAAAAGAACTGCTGAAGCGTTACAAAATTTAGTTGAGAAACTTAAAAACAATACAGGATTAATAGTAAATTTATGTATTAACTATGGTGGACGACAAGAAATCATTTCTGCTGTCAACAAAATTATTTCAGCAAAAATAAAATCAGTTGATGAAAAAAAGTTTGAAGAGTTTTTGTACACAAAAGATCTGCCTGAACTTGATCTTTTGATACGAACATCTGGAGAATTACGTGTCTCAAATTTTATGTTGTGGCAAATTGCTTACACAGAATTCTATTTTACTAAAACTTTATGGCCTGATTTCACACCGAAAGAGTTTGTCTTAGCAATAAAAGAGTTTCAGTCTAGACAACGACGATTTGGAACAGTATAAATTATGTTGTTACCCAGAATTTTAACTGCCATCTTAGGTATTCCTATTGTTTTAGTATGTATATATTATGGCAGTGCTTTGTTTTTGTTACTTTTGATTATCATTCTTTTGTATATGCTACGAGAGTTTATACATATGGTTAACACAGTAGGATACGAAGTCTCTCCTATTGTTGTATACTTAGTTGGATTAATAACATTCTTTTCTATAGTTTTTGAACCATTGCAATTCAATAAAACATCATTGTATCTTACATCTATGAATATAACATTACTACTATTTATCCTGTTCTTAATAGAGATTATTCGACAAAAACCAATAGGTTCTGTTGGGAGAATAAGTGTTGAGTTTGTGATACCAATGCTGTTATCTTGGTCATTAGCACATTTGTTTTTAATACGAGATATAAAAATTTATGGGATGAAACTAACTTATATTTTGTTTTTTTCTATATGGATAATAGATAATGCTGCGTATATTTTTGGGACTTTGTTTGGTAAAAGAAAGATTGCTTCTGTAATAAGTCCTAAGAAAACAGTTGCTGGATTTATTTTTGGTTACATATTTGGCTTTTTTGGATTTTTGTTTTTATCACGTCTTTTTTTAATTGATAGAATAGTAAAGTATAAAGACTTAATAATTTTTGCTATAATATTACCGTTTGTTTCAATGGTATCAGATTTTGCAGAATCGTTGATAAAACGTGACTGCGGGTTCAAAGATTCTGATAATCTTCTTATAGGCCATGGCGGTATGTTGGATAGGTTTGATAGTTTTATATTTTCATCACCAATGTTTTATTATTTTTTTCGTATAATATTAAATAAATGAAAAAAGTTTTAATTTTAGGTTCAACAGGCTCCATTGGTAAAAATGTTCTTGAAGTTATAAGACAGAATAAAGATAAATTTAAAGTTGTTGGATTAACTACAAAAGGAAATGTTGAATTATTAAAAAAACAAATGGAAGAGTTTAGTGTGGCATATGGATGTATAGTAGAAGAAAAACATAGAAATACAGAGTTGTCAAATAAAAAGATTTTTTACTCCAAAGAAGGGTTGTTACAAATTATTGAAGAAACAAAACCAGATATATTAGTTAATGCTATTGTGGGAATAGATGGATTAAAACCTTTACTTTTTGCAATAAAACAAAAAATTAAGAACATTGCATTAGCAAATAAAGAATCTTTAGTTGTTGCTGGACATATTGTAATGGACGAAATAAAAAAAAATAAAATAAAGTTATTCCCTATTGATAGTGAACATTCAGCAATATGGCAATGTTTGAAAAATGAAGACATAAAAAATGTTGAACAAATAATAATTACTGCATCAGGAGGACCTCTGTTTAAAAAAAATATTTCTAAAAAAACACCAGAAGTTATTGTGTCTCATCCTGTATGGAAAATGGGTAAAAAAATTTCAGTAGATTCCGCTACTTTGATAAATAAAGGATTTGAATGCATTGAAGCACACTATTTGTTTGGTATTCCTTATGAAAAAATTGATGTTGTTATACATCCACAAGTTTTGATACATTCTTTTGTAAAATTTATTGATGGAAACATTTTAGCATGTTTGTTTATCCCAGATATGAGAATACCAATTTCTTACGCACTTGGTTGTGGTGAAGAAAGGTTTGAAAATAATGTTAAAAAATTTGATATACTCTTGTTAAACAAAATAAAATTTTATAAACCTGATTTTAAAAAATTTCCATTGTTAAAATTGTTAATAGATTGTGTGAAAACAAATTATGAAAGTTATCCTGTAGTATTTAATGCTGCAAACGAAGTGTTAGTTGAAAAATTTATAAATAAAGAAATTAAATTTGAGAAAATATATACAGTTTTAAATAAAATTATTAAAGAACATAAACCAAGACATGTATCATCAATAGAAGAAATTTTTGAAATTGATACTGAAACAAGACAAAAAGTTTTAAAAGAGTTGTATAAATAAAGATAAACATTTAAATTGCAATATGATAAATATACTGCTTATAATTTTAGCGTTTGGAGTTCTAATTTTTTTCCATGAGTTTGGACATTTTATAATTGCAAAAATTTTAGGTATAAAAGTTTTACAATTTTCATTCGGATTAGGGAAAGAAATTATTGGTAAAACAATAAAAGATACAAGATATTCACTATGTGCTTTACCAGTTGGTGGTGCTGTAAAACTTAAAGGTGAAAATATAGATGAGCTTAATTTAGAACCTGATAGTTTTTTTGGTAAAAAATGGTATCAAAGGATCGCAGTGGTTGCAATGGGACCATTGATGAATTATTTTTTTGCAGTAATATTATTTATTCTACTTGCATATTTTTATGGTGTAGGAAGTTTTTCTGGTGAACCTGTGATAGGTGAAGTTATAGAAGATAAGCCTGCATATGTTGCAGGATTTAAACCAAAAGATAGAATACTTAAAATAAATAATACTGAAATAACTTCGTGGACACAAATGGCTGATATTATTCACAATTCTGCTGGTCAAGAGTTAGAATTTGAAATTTTACGAAATAATCAAAAAATAATACTCAAAGTTATTCCACAATTAGATGAAACAACTAATAAAGGAATTATAGGAATTACACCAGGATATGAGATTAAAAAAGTAAGTTTTTTAGAAGCAGTAAAAATAGGTTCTCTACAACCAGTTTATTTAAGTGTGTATTCTATTAAATATTTATATGAGAAAATAAAAAAATTGCAAAAACCAGACCTTGCAGGACCTGTTGGTGTATTCCAAGTTTTATCAAAATCTGTAAAAAGTGGTATTGAAAATTTTTTGTATACCGTAGCTATTATTTCTACAATGTTAGGATTATTTAATTTGTTCCCAATACCGATACTTGATGGAGGTCATATTTTGTTTTCTGTAATTGAGGGGGTGACAAAAAAATTACCATCAAAAAAAACTTTTGAAATAGCTAATTTTATTGGTCTATCAATTATAATGTTTATATTCCTACTTGCTACTTATAACGATGTTCTTAGAATAATATATAAAAGATGATTTTTGCTTAAGCTTAATAATATCTATGAGAAAAATAAAAATTTTAGCTGTAATACCAGCAAGATATGCTTCAACACGTCTTCCAGGTAAACCACTGTCTTTAATAGGCAATAAAACAATGATTCAATGGGTGTATGAGAATGTTAAAAAATGTAGGTTAATAGAAAAAGTGGTTGTTGCTACTGACGATGTTCGTATATTTAACCATGTTAAACATTTTGGTGGCGAAGTTATGATGACATCAAAAAAACATAAAAGTGGTTCTGACAGGGTTGCTGAAGTCGCAAAAAAAATACCGTCAGAAATTGTTGTCAATGTTCAAGGTGATGAACCATTGATTTCTAACAATATCTTATATAAGACGATTATAGAATGTATTAAAAACAAAAGATTAAATGTAGTGACACCAATCTGTAGGATTGAATACTACAGCGAACTTTTTGACACTAATTTTGTAAAAGTTGTTGTTGATAAAAATTTTTATGCACTATATTTTAGTAGGTCAGTTATACCTTTTGTAAGAGATGAATTTATATTACAACAACAAAATTTTGTAATAAAAGATACTAAGATATTAGAAAAAGTAAATTTTTATCGCCATATAGGTGTGTATGTTTACAGAAGAAACTTTTTGTTTAAATTTCTTTCTTTACCACAGGGTAAACTTGAACAAGTTGAAAAACTTGAACAGCTGCGTATATTAGAACATGGTTATAGAATAAAAACAGTGTTAGTAGATGAGAACCCTATTAATGTTGATACTGAAGAAGATTTAAAAAAAGTAAGAAAAATTTTTGAGAGTAAAAAATCTATAAGTTGATAAAAAAACTTTTTAACTATTGAAAAATAAAAATTTTTTTATTAAAAATTGTTTCTATGAGAATCTTTATTATAATTTCCATAGTTATTTTTCTTATAAGTTTTGTTACATTAGTTGTATATTTTATTTTAACCTTAATTCAAATTAACCGAACGGTAAAACAAGTACAAAAAGTTTTTGAAAAAGTTGATAAAAATTTAGAAAGTGTATCTGATTTTTCGTATAAAATTTTTCATAGTTTTAATACATTGATACCAATTTTATTTTCTTTATTAGGAATTAGTATTTCAAAATTGACAAAGTTTTTAACATCCATTTTTTTTGGAGGAAGAAAAAAATGAGTGAAAAAAATACTACAAATAGTTTTTTAGCTTTTTTGTTAGGTTTAACAGCAGGTGTTATTTTAGGAATTTTATTTGCGCCAGCTGAAGGTAAAGAAACAAGAAAAAAAATTGCAAAATATCTTGAGGAACTTCGAGAAGAAGGTGAAAAGTATATAGAGAAAGGAAAGGAATTTGTTGAAGAAGGTGCTGAAAAAGTTAAAAAGTTTGTTGAAGAAAGTAAAGATAGGATTGTGAAAAAATTTAAAGAAGAAGAATAAATATAGCCGGGGTAGCTCAGTGGTAGAGCGTCGGTCTGAAAAACCGAGCGTCGGGAGTTCGATTCTCTCCCCCGGCAAATTTTTATTTTTTATTTTAAAGTATTGACATCTCTTTTAAAAATAGATATATTTTTTTCTCTCAATGGCGAGAATTTTGTTGTAGCAAAGAAGCTTTTCATAAAAATTCTATCCTTACAAAGGTGTAAGAATCAAAATTTTTTATAAAGGAGGGTTTTACTATTATGATAGAATTTAGAAAAAATAACGATGTATTGGGTACTGTAAACAGAGGTAATCCTTGTGAATCAGGACTTTGTACATTATGTAGGGCAGATTGTGCTGGTAAGTGTGAGACATGGCTTTCAAGTTTGCGTGGCAGAAAAATGCTTTATCCAAGAGATTTTGGGTTTGTAACAGCTGGTAGTTCAAATACAATTCATATCGGTGTTTCTTATAATTCGTTGCGTATAAGAGGAAGGTTGTATGGTGCATATGGTTTACCAAAAGGTTTGTCAAATTCTGAAGATGATTGTGTTTTCCCAAATGTTTCAATTGAGACAGAGTTTGGTAATAAAGTAAAGACAAAATGTAGAGTTCCTATAATGACTGGTGCATTGGGTTCAACATTTATTGCTGCAAAATATTGGGAATCGTTTGCAATAGGTGCAGCGTTAGTTGGTTATCCAATTGTAGTTGGAGAGAATGTTGTTGGTGTAGATAAAAAAGCAGAGTTTAAAAATGGTAAAGTTGTAAAAGCACCTGAACTTGATAGAAGAATACAAACATATCTTAGATACTTTGATGGTTATGGTGCAATAATTGTGCAGATGAATGTTGAAGATACAAGAAATGGTGTGGCTGAGTATGTAATTGATAAGTATGGGGATAAAGTGATAATAGAACTTAAATGGGGACAAGGTGCAAAAGATATAGGTGGTGAAATACAGGTTACAGATTTAGAATATGCAAAACTTTTAAAAGAAAGAGGGTATGTTGTTGATCCAGATCCAACAAAACCTGAGGTTGAAAAAGCATTTAAATCAGGTGCAATTAAAAGTATAGCAAGACATAGTAGATTAGGTTATACTTCGCTTTCAAGTTGGAAACAAGTTTATGAAGCGTTTATGAAAGAAGTAGAAAGATTAAGAAAACTTGGGTTCAAAAGAATTACATTGAAGACAGGTTCTTATGGTATGGAAGCGCTTGCTATGGCTATAAAATTTGCTTCTGATGCAGAATTGGACCTTTTAACAATAGATGGTTCAGGCGGTGGTACAGGAATGAGTCCATGGAATATGATGGAAACCTGGGGTGTTCCTTCAATCTATCTACATTCAAAAGCATATGAATATGCTAAAATTTTAGAGAATAAATATAAAAAATCTAAGAAAAAGAAGAAAGTTGTAGACATGGCATTTGCTGGAGGGTTTGCAAGAGAAGACCACATATTTAAAGCATTAGCACTTGGTTCACCATATGTTAAACTTGTTTGTATGGGAAGAGCATTAATGATACCTGGTTTTGTAGGTTCAAATATTGAAGGTGTGCTTAAACCAGAAAATAAGGAAAAAGTTAATGGTTTATGGGATAAACTTCCAGCTTCAGTTGCTGAATTCGGATCAAAACCAGAAGAAATTTTTGCTGGATGGTATGAGGTTGAGAAAAAAGTTGGTAAAGAAGAGATGAAAAACATTCCGTTTGGTGCTGTTGCTTGTTGGACTTTAGTAGATAAACTCGCTGCTGGTCTGCAGCAACTTATGGCTGGTGCAAGAAAGTTTTCTGTTTCAGCTATTTCAAGAGATGACTTGTTTTCTGCTAATCGTGAGACTGAAGAAGTTACCGGTATTCCTTTTATTACTGAAGCTGAAGATGATGTCGCAAAGAAAATTTTAAATTCGTGAGATTTATAAAAATATGCATGGGGCAGTAAACACCTGCCCCATGCATACACAAAATAACGCTTTTCTATTTACTTGCCAAGGAAAGTTGAGCATACCAAAGAAGCTATCTTGCCAAAGAAGGTTCATAATTTTATTTTTCACCTATATTTTGATCTTTAGTTGGATAGTTATTAAATATTGTTTTTTAAAAAATAGTTTAATATAATTTGGAAGAAAATATGGATTATGAAAAATTATCAATTGAAATATCAAATTGGATAAAGAGACAAGTAGAAGATGCGAATGCAAAAGGAGTGGTTTTTGGGTTAAGTGGTGGGGTAGATTCTGCAGTTGTTGCTGTTTTATGCAAAAACGCTTTTCCTCAAGAACATCTTGCGTTAATACTTCCTTGTTATTCTACAAAGAAAGATTTAGATGACGCAGAACTTGTTGTAAAGAAGTTTAGTTTGAATTATAAACTAGTTGACTTAAAAGAAGTTTTTTTATCTTTTAGCAAAATTTTAGATTTTGATCCACAAAGTAAAGAACTGGCAGTAGTAAATATAAAACCAAGATTAAGAATGATCACATTGTATTATTTTGCAAACAAATTGAATTACTTAGTTGTAGGAACTGGGAACAAATCGGAACTTACGATGGGATATTTTACGAAATATGGTGATGGCGGTGTTGATATTATACCAATAGGTGATCTTACAAAAACAGAAGTTTATAAACTTGCTGAAGTTTTAAGAATACCAAAAAGGATCATAAAGAAACCACCTTCTGCTGGTCTATGGGTTGGACAAACTGATGAGGATGAGATGGGAATAAAATATAAACAATTAGACAAAATAATTTCTGCCATGGAAGAAAACAAAAGTTTATCAAAATTTAATAAGAACATAGTTGATAAAGTGTTGTTAAAGAAAAAACAAAATTTGCATAAATTATTACCACCTAAAGTTTTTAAGATAAAATGAAAAAGTCATCACAGAAATTAAAAAAAAGAGTAGAAGCACTCTCTCTTATTAGTTCAACAATTATTTCTGGACGATATTTAGACGATATTTTATCGCAGATTGTAAAAATTACTGCTGATATGTTTAACTCAAAAATTTGTTCAATAATGTTGCTTGATGAAAAAAAAGGTGAACTTGTTATAAAAGCAACACAAAGTTTGTCAGAAGAATATAAAAACAAACCACCTGTAAAAGTTGGTTCAAGTATAAGTGGTCTTGCTGTGAAAGAAAAAAAACCGATATTTGTTTTGGATGTAAAAAAAGACCCAAGATATATGTATCCACAAATCGCAGAAAAAGAAGGTCTGTGTTCAATGTTAGCAGTACCAATGATTGTTAAAGACAAAGTGATAGGAGTGCTAAACATTTACACTTCCGAACCTTATGAATTCAAAGATGAAGAGATAAAAATTATTCAAACAATAGCAAACCAAGCTGCATTAGCAATTGAAAACACAAGGTTGTTTGAAGAACTTGTTGTAACAAAAGAAGCGTTAGAGACAAAAAAGTTGGTTGACCGTGCTAAAGCGTTGTTAATGAAACACAAAAGTATGTCTGAAGAAGAAGCACATCGTTTTTTACAGAAAAAAAGTATGGATTTAAGAAAACCTATAAAAGAAATTGCTTCTGCTATAATTTTAGCATTTGAAGAATAGATTTGTTAAACTACTTTGTAATGTATATACTTTGTTTAACTGAAAAAATTTTGTCTCTGTTGTATTCAAATTAAGAAGTTCTTATATATGGTAAAGGCGGAACCATTTTATTGGTACTTTTTAGAGAAACTCTCAGAGTAGCTACATTCTATCTGTTAAGAAAAGTGGTTAAATTGTAGATTCTGTGGTTACATTTGTTAAAACAGATTGTATTTTTCTTTATTTAAAAAACTACTTCCGCCAATATATTTTGTTGATAACGCAGCAAGTTTGTTTGCAAAAGAAAGAATTTCTTTTATTCTCCATCCTTTTATAAGTCCATACATAAATCCTGCATGAAAAACATCGCCTGCGCCTGTGGTATCTATAGATTTTACTTTTGGCGGTTTTGAATAATAAAACTTATTCGGATTTTCTTTACATACCGCAACAGCACCATCTTTACCTAATGTACAACATACTATTTGTGGACCTAAAGATATAAATTTTTTTAACAATTGTTTTATATTTAAATTCAAATCTTTTGCAAGTTCGCTACTGCAGACAAAATAATTTATATATTTTAACATTTTAAACATATACTTATCATTTCGTTCTGCATCCATCATAAGTTTTGTATTATATTTATTAAACAACTCTTTCAATATATAGATATCTTTACTACTTTGATGGTCAAAAAGAATAAATTTTGATTGTTTAATTATTTTTGTTAACAATTCTTGTGGGTACAAACACTTGTTCTTTGTAGATACTTTTTCATAAACAATTGTTCTTGTAGCAGTAGTTTTGTCTACAAATATAAATGCAACTGGAGTTTTTAGTTCTTTTTTGACAACAAAAAAAGTTTTAAGTTTTTTATGTTGTTTAATAAGTTTTTTTACAAGAATAAAATTGTCATCTTTGCCTACAGTCGTTAAAAGTGATGTTTTTACACCAAGATAAGATAAAACTATAGCAGCAGTTGTTGCTTGTCCACCAAGACAAGTTTTGTATTTTAAAAGAGGTAATTTAGTGTCTATTTCAGGATATTTTTCTACCAAAACAAGATAATCTATACAAATTCTACCTATACAAGAACAATCGTATTTTTTCATAAGTATTTATACAAAACATAGTTCAGATTATCAATATCAAAAATTGAAAGTAGGTATAAAAATTAGTATAAAATCTTTTTAATGAACAAAAGATACAAAATGCAAAAAGGCAAAAAATTAAATGTAATTTCATCAAAAATATTATACGGTTTCATTTTCATTTTTATAATTTTGTTTTTTCCTACGCCGATCTGGCATTTTCCCGATGGTATAGGATATTATTCGTACTTACCAGTTTTGTTTGAACAAAAAAATTATGATTTTAAACCTTTGTTTGAACTTTATACTAAAAATATTGCTATTACACACAAAGGGTTTATAGTTAATGATTTTAGTTGTGGTAGTGCAATAATATGGTTGCCAGCATATATAATAAGCAGAATTTTTGAATCAAGGAGTGTCTCAATAATTTTTGTAAACTTTTTTTCATCATTGTTAGGTATATTTTCATTATTTTTTGTTTATAAAACACTTTTGTTGTTGAATAATGATGTTTTAATATCAAAAATTATTTCTTTATTTATCTTTTTTGGAAGTCCTTTGTTGTTTTATAGTTATGTTATACCACAAAATTCTCATACTATAACTTCATTTTTATGTTCAGTATATTTATATTTTTGGTTATCAACATATGGACAAAGAAGTTTATCAAGATGGTTGGTTTTAGGATTAATTTTAGGATTAGCAACTTTAGTCAGAGAACAAGAAATTTTGTTTGGGATAACTTTGTTTATTGAAATTTTAGCAGATGTTATAAAAATTAAAAAAATTGATAAATTTTATTTTAAATCTGTGCCATTATTTTTGCTGACATTTTTATTTGTTTTAACACCATATTTTTTAAACTCAGTAATTATTTTTGGCAGTATTTTTATTCCTAAAAGTTATACATTATCTTTTACAAAATTTTCTTTGTCTTCAGTCTTAGATATTATTTTTTCTTCGTATCATGGATTATTTTGGTGGACACCTGTTTTATGTTTAGGTATAATAGGATTGTTTTTTGGATTGAAAAAAAATTTTGTTGTTTCAATAAGTTTTATATTTATTTTGTTTCTACAAATAGTTTTAATTTCGTTAGTAACAGCAGCGCCTGGTGGTGGGTCATCATTTGGTATCAGATATTTAACTGATTGTTCAACAATTTTTGCATTCGGTATTTATCAGATATATAGTTTATTAAAAAATTCTAAATTCAAATGGATGTTTTACAGTATATGTATAACTTTAACTTTATGGACAACAATGTTAGTAATTCTTTCTTCAAAAGGTTTTATTGACCTTTTGGAACCATATACAATTAAAGAATTTATTACTATTATAACAAAAAATTTTAGTAGTATAACAAAAATTAGATTTTTGCCAAGAGTTGTGCTTGATTATGACCATTATTTTTTTATTATTATAATTTTTGTATTGTGTGTTTATTTTACAAAATTGTTATATTCAGTAGCAAAAAACAATACTGCACGGTGGATTTTAATAACAGGGATAATTTTTATTATAATTTTGTTTAATATAAAAATGTTTGAAAGTGGTGTTATAAATCGAATAGTTTACAAAGATTTTAAAGAATTTTTATCATTTAATGATTACAAAAATTATTATTTATTAGCTGGCTTTAAAGTAAGAATAAAGTATTATAAAAAAATCAAAGATGAGAAAAACTATAACTATTATTTTTGTATTGCAAAAA
>CAZFSG010000004.1:3833-13378 GCA_964521665.1 uncultured Elusimicrobia bacterium | reverse complement strand
TATTATTCAGAAACAGGTAATACTAAAAAAATGGCTGAACTTATTGCTGAAGGTGTTAAAGAAGAACAAGTTGATGTTGTAGTAAAGAGTGTTGAAAATACTGATGCAAAAGAATTACTTAATTACGATGGTATAATTATTGGTTCACCAACATACTATGGTTTACCAGCATATCAAATAAAAAAATTGTTAGATGAAAGTGTTGAATTCCATGGGTCGCTTGAGGGTAAGGTAGGTGGTGCGTTTTCCTCATCTGCAAATATTGGTGGTGGCAACGAAACAACTATTATGGCTATCATACAAGCAATGTTGATTCATGGTATGATAGTAAAAGGTACTTCTAAAGGTGACCATTATGGTCCTGTAAGTATTGGTAAACCAGATGCACGTGTTGAACGTCAATGTAAACATTATGGCAAGATGATTGCCCAACTTGTTAAAAAACTATGATACCTAAAGAGATTATAAAACAAATACGCAGAATTGAAATCACAACAAACAAAATTGTTAACGAACTTTTTGCAGGACAGTATTTAAGTGTGTTTAAAGGTCGTGGTATGGAGTTTGAAGAAGTAAGAGAATATATTCCTGGAGATGATATAAGAACTATTGATTGGAATGTTACAGCGAGATACGGTAAACTTTTTATAAAAAAATTTAAAGAAGAACGTGAACTTACCCTTATGCTTCTTTTAGATATGAGTGCTTCACAATATTTTGGTTCAAAAAATAAAACTAAAGCAGAAATTATTGCTGAGATAGCATGTATTTTAGCACTTTCTGCATTAAAAAATAACGATCGTGTCGGAACAATAATTTTTACTAACCAACCAGAACTTTATATCCCAGCAAAAAAATCGTTGTCTCATGTTCTTCGTATAGTTCGTGAAGTTTTGTATTATCAACCAAAAAATAAAACTACTAATATAAACTCTGCATTACAATACTTTTATCATGCACAGAAAAAAAAGTGTATAACGTTTTTGTTTTCTGATTTCAAAGATACAGGATATGAAAATTCGTTGAAAATAGTTGCAAAAAAACATGACCTTATTATTGTTCGTGTAACAGATCCGTTAGAACAAAATGTTTTACCACCGTTATATTTTGAGTTTCAAGATATAGAAACTGCTAAAGATATCTCAGCAAATTTTGTGTTTTCAGACCTGAATCAAAAGTATCAACAACAGATAAGTTTATATAATGAGTATTTGTTGCAAATAATAAAAAAATATAACTTAGATTTTATTGATATTTCTACTGATAAAAATTATATTGACAACTTGTTAAAATTTTTTTATAAAAGAAGAATAAGAATGCGAATGTAGAAGATTTTTTATTAACTATTCCGAATTGTCTATTCTTTTTAAAAAAACGAAAAAATGATTTTAATTTTAGTCCTCTTTTTAACAAACCATTTATTTTCCCAAATTAAAATTCAAAATTTTGTTGATAAAAAAGAAGTTTTTCTCGGAGATATTGTAAACTATCATGTTATAATTGAACATCCAAAAGAAGTTGTTGTTGCTAAGTTTGATATTTATGATGTGATAAAAGACACATCTGGTGTTGAAAATTTTGTGGTGTATAGTACAAAAAGTATTGTAACAAATAAATTGTTTACTAACAAAATTAAACAAGAGTTTATATTTAAACTTATTCCTGTTCAACTTGGTCCACTAAAAATATATGAGAAAAGTATTGAATGGAACAATTCTTTAACAAACGAAAAAAAATTAATTACAATTCCTTCAATAGAAATTATAGTAAAACCTTATCCAAAACCTCACAAGAAAATTTTTGATGGTGAGATTATAGATATCAAAGGACAGATATGGGTTAGAAATTATTTATTGGCGGTATTATTTCTTTTATTTATATTCTCTATTTTAGGTTGGGTTGTCTACCAATATAAATTAAAGCCACAGTTATCAACACAAAGTTCAAATGTTTTGCAACAGGTTGATATAAAAGAAATTGCGTTAAAAAAGTTAGACGAGCTATGGCAAAAAAATTATATTTCAAACGGATTAATAAGAGAATTTTATTTTGAACTTACAGAAATTGTTAGATGGTATATTGAGAAAAAATTTGAGATAAATGCGTTAGAACTAACTACTGAAGAACTTTTTATTGCTTTAAAGAAAAAAGTTGATAAAAGATATAATATTGAACTAAAATCGTTTTTGAACAATGCTGACCTTGCGAAATTTGCTAAATATGTGCCTGAAGAAAAACAAATTATTCAAGATTTTGAAAATGCAAAAAAGTTTATAGTTTAAAAACACACGAACTTATATTAAACATATGAGTTTTGAACGACCATATATACTAATTTTGGTGTTGTTATTACCATTTATATGGCAATTTTTGATCAAAAAAAAGAATATACTTAAAATAAAATTCACTAATGTGGATATATTGACAAAAATTATTGATAATACGAAAAAAAAGTTTGATTTACATAAAATTGTTTCTTTGTTAACAATTTTATCTCTATTATTTTTAATCCTCTCAGCAGCAGGGCCAAGAAAAGGTGTTGTGTCAAAAGAAGAAACAAGATATGTTGTTGATATTATTCTTTGTCTTGATTGTTCCACAAGTATGTTAGCATTAGATTTTTATCCAAAAAATAGGTTTGATGTTGCAGTACAAGCTGCAAAAGAATTTGTCAAAGGAAGAAAAAATGACAGAATAGGAATAGTAGTTTTTAGTGGAGTACCAATATTTACTTGTCCATTAACAACAGATACTGATACTATAATACGTATATTAAATAATTCTCGTATTGGTATGGTAAAACTTGATGGTACAGCAATAGGTGATGCAATAATGCTTGCTTTGTCTCGTATGAAACAAGAAAGTAAATCAAAAATTATTGTACTTCTTACTGATGGAAGAAACAACATGGGACAGATTGATCCAATTACTGCAGCAAAAGCTGCACAATCTATGAATGTAAAAATTTATACGATAGGTTGTGGCACAGCAACTGGTAAGTCGTTGTATATAATAGATGATCCATTTTGGGGTAAAAGACAAGTGTATCTACCACAAGATTTAGACGAGCCTACTTTGATACAAATTGCTGATATTACCGGTGGGAAATATTTCAATGTGACTACTAAAGAAAAAATGTTTGCTGTATTTAAAGAGATTGATAAACTCGAAAAAACAGAGATTAGAACAAAGGAATATAAAGAATATAAATATTTGTATCACATTTTTGTTTTTTTAGCATTTATGTGTTTTATTTTAAGATTTTTTATAGAAAAAATACTTGTTTTTCGTATCCCATAAAAAGTATGAAATTTGCAAACATAACCTGGCTATATTTAATGGTTGTTCTTGTGCCAATTTGGGCAACAATTTTGTTTTTTGTGTATAAAAAATATGTTAAGTATATAAATACATTATTTTCTTTCAATCTTGTATCTAAACTGATAGTTTCTGGGTTATTTAAGATACAAAAAATTCTTTTGTTATTATGTTTTATAATTTTTGTTTTGTTTTTGTTTGTTTTGAGTGGACCTCAATGGGGGCTCGTTCCAAAAGAAGTAAAAACATATGGTGTTGACCTTATATTTGCGATAGATGTTTCAAAAAGTATGTTAGCTGAAGATATAGCACCTAATAGACTAGAGTTTGTAAAACGTACAATGAGTCTGATACTTGATAGAATAGAGACACATCGTGTTGGGATAATAACATTTGCTGGTATAGCATTTTATTTGTGCCCACTTACAATAGACCATACTGCTGTAAGAGATTTTTTGTCAATGATAGATACAGATATTGTTCCATATCCTGGGACAAAAATTGCCTTAGCAATAGAAGAAGCAGTGCGTGTGTTAAAAGAGTACTCGCAGGGAACAAAAGTAGTTGTTTTGTTTACTGACGGAGAAGACCATGATTCTTATGTAGAATCTGTTGTTGAAGAAGCGAAAAAGGAAGGTATTATAATTTTTACAGTTGGTGTTGGGACACCTGAAGGAAGACCTATACCAATACGTGATTCTCAAGGTAGGATTATTGATTATAAAAAAGATAAACAAGGTAATATTGTAACAAGTAGGTTAAATGAACAATTGTTGTATGAGATATCAGAGAAAACTTCAGGACGGTATATTTCGTCAACCTATGGTGAGTTAGGTGTTGCTCAACAGATTATGAACGAAATTTCTTCACTTAAACAATCAGAACTTAAATCAAAAATTTATAATATTTATACAAACAGGTATCATTATTTTGTATATATTATCCTTATTCTTATGGCTTTAGAGATTTTTGTACCAAAACATTGGTGGACAAAAATTTAGTTATTCCATAAACACAGCAATTTTATTTCTTATGAAAAAAATAATTTTTTTTACAAGTTTATTTTTTGCAAACATTGCAATTTGTAGTTTTAGAAAAGATATAAATACTGGGAACAAACTTTTTTATAAAAAGAATTATGAACAAGCAACTGAGAAATATAACTCAGCTGAAATTAAAAAACCTGATTCGCCAATAATTTATTACAACCGCGGAAATAGTTTTTATAAACAACAATTATATGAACAAGCAATTAAAGAATATCAGAAAGCTTTAGGATTAACAAAAGATAAAAATTTGAAATCTAAAATTTTGTTTAATTTAGGTAATGCATATCTTAAACTTGGTGATACAAAAAATGCAAAAGAAGCATATAAACAAGGATTGTTAAACAATATTAATGATGAAGATATAAAATATAACTTACAATATGCATTAGTACAATTACAACAAAATCAACTACAAAAAGGTTCATCTAAAGATCAAAAAGAACAAAAAGGCGAAGATAAAGAAAAACAACAAAAAGAAGAACAAAAAAAGTATATGTCAGAACAGGATTTACAAAGATTGTTAGAAATGGTAAACCAACAACAAAATAGAAATCAAAGAGATTTAAAAGAAGCGTTAAAACCACAAAAACCACAATTGCCACCAGTAGATAAAGATTGGTAAAAAAACTTGGACCACACTTTAATTTTATAAAAACACAGACATATGAAAATCAAAATTTATTTATATACCATATTACTTTTGTTAACAACAAAAGTTTTTGCTGATATATCTATTTCTGCATCAGTTGATAAAAATGTTGTATCGTTAGGTGAACAAGTTACATTACAAGTAGTTGTTTCTGGTGATACAACAAATATACCACAACCTAAAATACCACAGATACAAGATTTTCAAATATATTCTTCAGGTAGGTCTCAAAGTATATCAATTATTAATGGTCAAGTTAGTTCTTCTGTAACTTTTACTTATATTCTTTCACCGAACCGTATTGGCGAGTTTGAGATACCACCTATAACTGTTGAATACAAAGGCAAAATTTATCAAACAGAACCTATAAAAATTAAAGTTGAAAAGTCAGTTTCTTCATACCAGAAAGCAGTACCTCAACAACAAAATGTTTATACAGGCAAAAAACGTGGCGTTTTTGTTGAAACAACCGTAGATAAACACACAGTGTATGTAAATGAACAGATAACTTTGACATTCAAGTTTTATACAAAAGTTAATCTTTTATCTCAACCTCAATATTCACCACCTGATACCACAGGGTTTATAACAGAAGATTTACCACCACAAAGAAATTATTATACAATAATAGATGGAGAACGATATTATGTATCTGAAATAAAAACAGCTTTGTTTCCTACCACATCAGGGAAGTTTGTTATAGGACCTGCTACTGTAAGATGTACAATTGAAGATTTTGACATTGACGATTTTTTCTCTGACAGTTTCTTTCGCAGATTTTTTTCTCAAGGTAAAGAAGTTGTTTTAAAGTCAGAACCTATTGAAATAAAAGTTTTACCTTTGCCACAGCCACAACCAGAGTTTTTCTCAGGTAATGTTGGGAAATATAAAATAGATGTTTCTGTGGATAAACAGAAAATTGAACAAAATGAAAGTACTTTTTTGAATATAAAAATTTCTGGTGTAGGAAATATAAAATCTTTAACTTTTCCAAAGTCATTAATTGAAAATTTTTTAGGGAAAAATTTTATAATATACGATCCTATTACTTCGTTTGATATTAAAAAAGAAAATTATGTTGTTAAAGGGTCAAAAACATTTAAAATACCTATATCAGTTTCAACTGCAGGAAGGATTGTTATCCCTGAGATAAAACTTGTATATTTCAATCCTGATACTAAACAGTATGAAACAGTTTCTTCTTTACCAATAACCTTAGAGGTTTTACCATCAAGTAAACAACAAGTTATCCAACCAACGATATCAAAATTACAGCCACAACAGGTTTCACTTGAAGATATAAGATATATAAAAACTTTTTATAAAGTACAACGTAAAATAAATTTTATTAATTTTTTTGTAGTATTACAATTTTTACCATTTCTTTGTTGGATAAGTATAGTGGGATATAAAAAATATGAAGAAAGAAAAATAAAAGAGTTTCATAAATATCGTTCAAGCAGAGCATATAAAAACGCAAAGAATAAGTTAAAAAATATTTATAAATCAAAAAACGTTGTTGAAGAAATGTATAATGTTGTAGCAGAATATCTTGCAGATAAAATGAATATATCAAAAGAAGCAGTAACAAATCAGGAAATAAACAAACTGTTTGCTGACAAAATAAATACAGATGTATATAATGAACTCGTTGCGTTATGGGAAAAACTTAATTTTTACAAATTTGCACCTTCTAAAGTTAATCTTAGCGAGATGAATATAAAAGAAGAAGTTAAAAAAATAAATAATATTTTACAGAAGCTTGAATATGAACTACAAAAAAAGTATTAAATTTTTAATTGTTTTATTATTGGTCAGAAATTTCGTTTTTAGTGAGCAACAGTTGTTCCAACAAGGTATAGAATTTTATAATAAAGCAGATTTTGTCTCTGCAAGAGAAAAATTTTTAGAATTAAACAACTTTCTTTCTAAACATAACAAAATATCTGCTGAAGTACTTTACAACATAGGATGTTGTTATTTTAAAGAGAACAGGCTTGGTTATGCAAGATATTATTTTGAACTTGCAAAAAAAAGTAACTATCATGATAAAGATATAAATTATAATCTTCAGTATGTTAAAAAACTAACAAATAATTTATCAGAAGAAGGATTTTTAACACAAATTGTTAATTTGTTATCTTTGAAAGAAATTTTTATCATTATGTTTTTATTTAATTTAATGTTTTTTGGAAGTTTGATTACAAAAATTTTTATAGACCTGAGTTTTATTCGTTGGATAAAAAGGATTAGTTTTGTATTATTTATATGTTTTTTGACACTTGGCATATTAAAATTAAATGTAGAACTTAAAATGACAGGTATTGTGTTGGAACCTATAAACTTATTATCTGCGCCTGAAGAAAATCCTTTTACAAAATCTGTTGCTATAACTGAAGCAAAAAAAGTTGTTATCTTGTCTGAAAGAGGGAATTATTACGCAGTATATTTATTACAAGATAAGGTTCAAGGGTGGATAAGAAAGGATAAGATAGGAGTGTTATGAACTTACTTTGGGCACCATGGAGAGCAAAATTTGTTAAAAGTAGAAAACATAAAAGTTGTATTTTTTGTAGTAAAATAAAATCTAAAAATGATAAAAAAAATCTTGTTCTTTACAGAAGTAAATACAATTTTGTGATGTTAAATTTATATCCGTATACTAATGCTCATCTTATGGTAGCACCGTATAGACATGTTGGAGATTTAGAAGTTCTTTCAAAAGATGAATTATATGAACTTTTTGATTTGGTTCGCAAAATGGTAAAAGTGTTGAAAAAAATATATAAAATTGATGGTTGTAATATAGGGATAAATCTTGGTAGAGCAGCAGGTGCTGGTGTAGAAAAACATCTTCATGTACACATTGTTCCACGCTGGTTTGGAGATACAAATTTTATGCCTGTTGTTTCTGATACAAAAGTTATTAGTGAAAGTTTGCAAAAGACATATAAAATTTTGAAAGATGGAATTGGGAGGATGTTATGACACATAGATGTAAAAGTAAACAAAAAAGAAGAAAACTTGAGATTAGAAGAAAATGGAAACGTAGATTAAAAAAGAAAAAATTGTTGGCTAAACAACAAATGCAACAACAAATACAAAATTCAACATCTGTGTCAAAATCACAAACTACTGAAGAGGAACAAAAACAACAAGATGAAATGTAAGAAAGGTGAAAAAAAGCAAAAAAGTTTTTCTACAGATTTAAGAATACTAAAAAATATGAGGGTGCAAATAGATGTTTCCTCTAATAAGAGGGGATTTACAGGAGTGGGTTTTTATTAAAAACACCAAATAATATAAATTTATGCAAAAGGTTCAATATCATATAGGATTAAAAAAAGGTGATATAGGAAAGTATGTTATTCTACCTGGTGATCCTAAAAGGACAGAACTTATTGCAAAATTTTTTATTGATGCCAAAGAGGTAGCGTTTAACAGAGAATTTAGAACATTTTGTGGATATATTGAAGGGTATGATGGTAAAAAAATAAAGATAGCAACTACATCTACAGGTATTGGTTGCCCATCAGCAGCTATTTGTATTGAAGAACTAGCGAATATAGGTGGGAAAGTTTTTATTCGTGTAGGTACTGCTGGTTCTCTGCAAAAACATGTTAAACTTGGTGATATTGTGATAAGTTTAGCAGCGGTTCGTGAAGATGGTACTTCAAGACAATATGTCCCTTTGTCATATCCTGCTGTTGCTACTGTTGAAGTAGTAAATGCGCTAATTGAAGCAGCAAAAAAACTAAAATATAAATATCATGTTGGTATTGTACATTGTAAAGATGCGTTTTATACAGAGGAATTTGGTGAAGATAGTAATATATTGCCAATGAAAGAATACAACGAATTTTTGTGGAAAGTATGGCAAAGAAGTAATGTTTTAGCAACTTCTATGGAATCGTCAGCATTGTTCGTTATTAGCAGTATAAGAAACCTTTTAGTAGGCGAAGTTTTAGCAATAATAGGTTCAACTTGGTCTAAAAATCCTGTAGTGAAAAAAGTTGGTGTTGAGGAAGCAATAAAAGTTGCTTTAGAAGCAATAAAAATTTTAGATTTTTATAACAAAGGATAAAAATTATGGAAAAAGATAAATTAAATAAAGAAATTGAAGAAATTATAGAACTTGCACGAGAGGAAAAACTTTCTGAAGAAGAAATTATAAAAGAGGCAATGCGAGAAAAAATTGAACGAATTACACAACTTGAAGAAAAAAATAAGGAACTTAATAAACAAATTTTATATCTTAAAGCAGAGTTTGACAATTTTAGGAAACGTGTTGAAAAAGAAAAACAACAAAAATTTTTGTTAGGTAAAATTGCTGTGTTTGAAAAAATTATTTATTTATATGAAATGTTCAAAGTTGCTATTGAAAGTTTGCAAAAGATTGATTTTGAAAAAACAAAAGAATTAACACAAATTTTTGACGGATTGAATATTTTATATAAAGAATTTGAAAATTTTCTTGTTAAAGAAGGTATATCTAAAATTGATTGTTTAAACAAACAAGTTAATCCACA
>CAZFSG010000004.1:0-3733 GCA_964521665.1 uncultured Elusimicrobia bacterium | reverse complement strand
GCATATGGAAGTTTTTCTTTTGGTATTTCTTTAGGTAATCCAACTGGTTTGTCATTGAAGATTCAACAAAGGAAAGATTTTGTATATGACTTTGTTACGAATTTTGCTTCTAAACCACAGTATTTATACCTACACTGTGATTTTTTAAAATATAACTATGAAAAAATTACTTCTAAAGAACTTACTGGAAAACTACCAGTATTTTACGGTATAGGATTAAAACTTGAAGATACTGAAGATGATACAAATATTGGGCTACGTTTTGTAATTGGGATAGAGTATATTTTTGCTGATATACCATTTGAAATTTTTTTTAAAATTGCACCATATGTAGACCTATTACCTACGACTGCAGTGGGTATTGCACCATCAATAGGGATAAGATATATATTTAAATGAACATCAAAAAAGTTTCTTTTAGAAAACATTTTATTACTGGTATAATTTTATTTATTCCGATATGGATAACTTTGTTTATTATATGGATGTTTATAAAACTCATCTCTAATATTACCTCGCCATTTATTAAAACATTGTTGTTTATTTTTGATTTACCTGAAAGTCCTCTGTTAATAAGAACCATAGGTTTTTTTATTTCAATATTATTATTTTATTTATTAGGTGTGATAGCAGATACTATTTTTGGTAGAAAAATTTTGAAAATGATAGAAACAACAGTTTTAAAAATTCCAATAGTTAACGAAATCTATTTGTCAACAAAAAAATTGATAAACTTTTTTACTGAATACAAAGGAATACAGGGTAACAAAGTTGTGATAATAGAATATCCGAGGCAAGGAGTTTTTTCGTTAGGTGTTGCAACAATACAAACTGAAGATAAAGTTGGGGTATTTATTCCGTCAACTCCAAATCCTACAACTGGCTATCTTGTTTTTTTCCCAAAACAAGATGTAAGATATACTTCGCTTTCTGTTGAAGAAGCGTTAAAGATAATTGTTTCAGGTGGTATAGCAGTAGGTTCAAAAGAAGAGATAGAAAAATATTTATAAAAAATATGCAAGAAATTGTTGTTGATAAAAAAACAGTTATTTCTGTATTACACCACACAATTTTATTTTCTGGTCTTGATAAAAAGTTTATTAACAAAGTTGCAAAAGTAATAAAATGTTATAAATTTAATAAAGGTGAAAAGATTATTGCTGAACAATACAAAGGACAGGATATTTTTGTTTTACTTTCAGGTAAAGTACAAGTGTATTTTGAACAAAACAAAAAACGGTTTATAGTAAAAGAACTTAGCAGTGGTGATATTTTTGGCGAGATAGGGTTTTTTATAAAATACAGATCTGCAAATTGTGTGGCAGTTGAAGATTCTATTATAGGTGTTATAAAAAACAAAGATTTTAAAAAATTGATTTCTAAAGATGTTTTGATAAAAATTATAAATTTGTTAATTACACGCCTTTTACAAACAGATACGGAGATTAAAGATTTAGTTTTTAAATCAGTTTTTCAACGAGTATGTAAAGAAATAGTGAATAATATGGAACATAGAAAGGTTGTAGATGATATAAAAACAATTGCACAAAAAGTTGCTTCATCGCGGGAAACTGTATCAAGGATGGTATCATTGTTAGAAAAGATTGGTGTGGTGCGACGAGAAAAAAATAAAATTGTAGTTGTTGATGAATACAAACTTAAAAAATTGTCACAATAATGGATGTACAGAATTATTATAAAACACCTATAGTGCGCAAAAAAATTGCTGAGTACTGTGGTGCTGAAGATTGTGAACCATCTAAATTTACCTGTGAATATTTAGTTGGTGTTAAAGAAGGGATAACAAATAATGAATTTTTTTTGTCGGTACCGAATGATAAGATATTTTGGTTATTTGATATAGGAGCAGATATTTTTAGGTCTGTTTGGGACAGGGAGGCAGTAATTTTTGTTTTAGATTTTGAGTATTATAATCATTTATATCCAGCAGAGGCATATTTTAAACCGTATGATGTTTATTATAAACTTGAAGAGATTTATCAACGACTAAAAAGCATATATCAAAGATACAAGTTAAATTATATCTCAATACAGACAGGGCAAGGTTATCATTTTGTATTCAAATTAAAATTTACTGACAAATTATTTTCTAAACTTTTATCTTTAGGATATTTAGAGCCAACATTAAAAGGTAAATATAATAGCACATCTGTTCGGCGGAAAAAAACTGTCCCAGAAGAAGTGGGTTTAGCATTTCACACAGCAGGCAGAATAATAGAATTTATTTGTTATAAACTTTTTAACCAACTAAAAGATTATAAAGGTTTACCAGTAGTATATAGTGATGTAAGTATAGGTAATAAAAACAAAGAGGCAATATCTTTGGATTTGTCAATGTATGCAGACCCTATTTATATGAGGGACGTTCGTGTTCCTTTCTCTGTATATCAAAAACATAGAATATATCATAAATTTAAACTTACTACACAGAACATTCCACCATTTGTAGTTTTGGTGAGAGAGAATAATGTAGAACAGTATTTTAATAATTTTGAAGAAGTTGTAAAAACAAGGACTGATATAAAAAAAGTAGTGGATTTAGCAGAGAAAATTTCGTGCAAGATCCCTGACAGTGGTGATGGGTTAGATATTTTGTTAGAAGATTACAAATCATCTCATCTATATAAAATACATAAACAATTTGATTCTTGTGAACATGACGATCCTAACATATGGTGGAGAACTTATGACAGGTTTGAGACAAAAATTTTACCGTTATGTGTTCGTCATTGTTTAGAACATCCCAATGATCATCTGTTAAAACCAACGAATTTACAAACATTGACACGAGTGTTGTTAAAACTTGGTTGGCATCCAAAACATATTGCAGGTCTTGTTAGAAGCAAATATGAACGCAATTATGGCTGGGGAGATACGTGGTACAAATATGATGCTGCTTCACGAGCAAATTTTTATGTAAGACTTTACTCAGATTTAATTTTGACTGGTATTGATAAAGAAGAAGATTTAAATTGTTGGTCACATTATGAGAAAGGATACTGTTGGGAACCAAATTGTGGGTTTAAATTAGAAAACTATAAATTTGTAAATTAATATTTTTCAATATGAAGAACTTCTGCTAAAGGTCGTTTAGGAACAACAAGTTTTTGTTGTTTCTTATATGGAGTAAGGTTTTTAGTATCTTTACTTACTTCTATTTCTGGCTGTTCATCAGGATAACCTAAAGAAATAATTGCAACAATTTTTAGATGTTGAGGTATAGCAAAATTTTTGTATATTTCTTCTCTGTTAATTGAGCCAATCCAACAACTACCTATACCATATCCCCAAGCTGATAACAAAATGTTTTGTATTGCAGCGGAACAATCATAAATGTATTCTTTACTTATTTGTGGATTACCTAAAACAATAATATATGCTTGAGGCTGATTTTCTTTTGGTGGTTTGCCAGCAGAAGTAAGCCAGTATATGTTGTCAAAAATAACCTTCCGATTTTTTTCTTCAGTGACAATAATAAACTCCCATGGTTGTTTGTTTGACGCTGATGGTGCTAATGTAGCATCATAAACAATTTGTTTAAGTATTTCAAAAGGGACCGGAGTTTGTTTATATCGTCTAATACTACGTCGTGTTCTTATTATAGTATGGACATCTTTTATTTCAGCATTCATTTGTATTGTTATTAAAAGTAGAATTATAGATACTAATATTTTAAATAATTTTTGTAAACTCATCTTTTATTATTTCCCAT
>CAZFSG010000003.1:49940-56775 GCA_964521665.1 uncultured Elusimicrobia bacterium | reverse complement strand
TGTTAGCAGGAATTGGATTCTTTGCTTTATCAAACTTGCCATTTAGTCCTATTTATGATGGTATTTTAGAACGATTCTATATTCTTCCAAATGTTATTTTAGTATTTACAATCATCATTTCATTAAGATATTTAAACAAGTTTTTACCGTTTGTTTTTATGTTTGCTATTTGTTCTACAGGAATAAATATGTATAGAAATTTTGTAAGATGTAATTATAGAGAGTATTTTTTAAATTATGATTATGGGATGAATATTATGCGAACTTTGTTAAAAAACAGTATCCTTTTTATGGATGGCGGAGATGATACTTTTTACACTCTTGGATATTTGCAGGCAGTTGAAAAAAAACGTCTTGATGTTGAATTACATGACCGTGGTGGATTGGTATTTAGAAACATTTATGGTGAAGATTTTAGGAAACTTCCAAAACAAGATAAAGAACAAAGAAGAATTTTTGTTGAACAAAGTTATGTTTTAACAAGACCAATTTTTTATTCTACTTTTAACAAAAATATTTTACCAAATTATAATCTGTTATATGCAGGAGCAATATATGCTGTTGATACGCCATTTTTACCACAATGGTTTAAAAAAAATAGTTTGTTTAAGGAAATATATTCATTTAGAAGTATATATCAAAAATATTTTGATTACAGAAGTAATGCTTTAGTACCAGTTTATTATTTCATGGAAGCAACAAATGAAATTGATAACTATAAAAAGTTTTTATTATTAAAATACTCTTATTTTTTATGGCCAGAAGTTGATTGGTTAATAAATAATATAAAATTTGAATTACACAATTTAGGATACAAAATGTTTAACGAAAACAAATACGAGTTTTGTATTGATATATACAAATTTTTGTTAACAATTGATAAAACTGATATAAACGCATTGTTGAACTTAGGTGTAGCTTATGAAAAGATTAACAATTTTGATTTAGCAGAAAGTTGTTATACTGAAGTTTTGAAAATAGATAAAAACAATCCTACTGCATATTACAATTTAGGTGTTTTATATTGGCACAAAAATGATTGGGATAAAGTTATACATTATTTTAATCAAGTATTAAAGTTACAGCCAGATAATCAAGTAGTAAAAAATTATATTTATCGTGCTATGATGGAAAAAAATAAAACAAAATGAAAAAATTTTGGGTATTTATAATTTTGTTCGCGTTGATATATATCTGTCCACCTACAGTAATAATAGGTGATGTTGCAGAACTTACAGGATCTGCTTGTAATTTAGGTATTGCACACTCTCCTGGATATCCATTGTTTTGTAATTTATACAAATTTTTTAGTTTTTTTATTCCCTTTGGAGATTGTGGATATAGAACTGCAATAAGTTCTTCTATTTTGTTTGTTTTAACTGCAATTATATGTTATCTGCTAATTAAAAATTTAACAAATTATAGTTTAGTAGCAATTTTTTGTTTTACATATTTTATTTCGCAAGAAGTTTTAATAAGACAAAGTGTTATAGGAGAAGTTTTTGCCTTACATAATTTTTTATTTGCAACAATTTTGTATTTTATGTTTTGTGAAAAAATATTGTTTGATAAAAAACTTTATATTGTTTCTTTATTAACTGGACTTTCCTTTGGTAATCAACATATAATTATTTTTGTTTTACCATCAGTTTTTTTATGGTTTGTTTACAACATTTTTGTAGAACAACAAAGAGTTTCAGCTAAAAATATAGCGTATTCTGTTTTATTTTTTGTAATTGGGTTTACAATATATGTTTATGTCCCAATAAGATCTTTAAAACAACCTTTATATGATTGGGAGGATCCGGAAACTTTGGATAGATTTATATATCTTATCACTCGTGGAAGGTATGGAACATTTAGTTTAGCACAAGGTGGAAGATTATTTGTAAGTATTGAAAATTTATATACAGGTTTAAAATTGTTTGTTCATATAGTGGGGATAAGAAATTTAGTTTTATTTTTATTTTCTTTAATAATTATATTTCTAAATTTTAAACATTTTAACAAAAAAATAATAAATTTTTTAATTATAACACTTACAACTATGTTTTTGACAGGACCAATTATAATTATGTTGACAGGACTTAAATCATTATCTGCTACTAACATATATCTGCTTGAGCGATTGGTCACAACATCTGTTATAAGTATGGTGTTGTTTATTTCAACTTCTTTATTAGCGTTTCAAAGTTTGAAGTTTGTTGTATTTGTTCTTATTGTAATGAATATTTTTTATTTTTGTAATTCTATTGTTCAAAACAATTTAAGAAATAATTTTTTTCTTTATGATTATACGTGTAATATATTACATAATACTCCATACAACAGTATATTATTTTCTGACCGTGCTGACGAAACTGAATTCGCTATTGCATATTATCAGAGATTAAAAAATCATCGAAAAGATATAAATTTTATAGATTGTAATGCATCTGTCACAAGAAGTATTTATGGTGATAATTATTATAGAATCTGGGGTGAAGGCAGACTTAAAATAAGAACAAAAATTGAACAAGAAATTATTAATACTTCAAAATCAAAAGTTTTTTATAACACTGTTTTACCACAACAAACTGATATAAAAAAATTTAAGTTTGGATTGTTGCATAGTACAACTTTAATGTCTGCAGTTATCCCACCTGAGTTATTTTTTATACGAAATATACCAAATAAAAATTTACCTCGTGAGTTCGCTTTGTATATAACATATCTTAATTTATTAGCTGAATATTATATTTCTATTTCAAAAGATACCAACTATTTTTTTAATTTTGCAAAAAATTGCTACACAGAAGCATTTTTATTAACTTCTGATGCACGATATTTGAGTTTTATTGGATATTATTATTTTACAAAAAATATGTTTGATTTAGCAAAAGAAGTTTACCAAAATATTTTAAACTATCCAATAGAAAAAAATGTATATGTAGAAACTTTGGTTAACTTAGGTGTTGTTTATGAAAGATTAAATGATTTTCAAAACGCAGAAAAATGTTTTTTAAAAGCAATAAATTTTGACCCAAATTTTCCTCAAGCATATTATAATCTCGGAAGTGTGTATTTAAGAATTAATAAAAAACAACAAGCAATAAAAATGTTTGAATATTACCTTAAACTACAACCAAATGACGAAAAAATTAAAAAATACTTACAAGTAATTGAGCAAAATTTATGACTATATATATAATGTTGTTTTTAAACATATTTGTTGTTTATCTATATACACTTTTTCCTACAATAGCAGCATATCGTGATTCAGGCGAGATGGCTTCGGTTGGATATTTATTAGGTATTGCGCATCCACCTGGTTATCCATTATATACTTTATGTATTTATTTGTTTGGTAAAATTGTCCCGTTTGGAAATTTTGCCTACAGAATAAATCTTTTTTCATCTATTGTTTCCACATTAAGTTCTGTTTTGTTATTCTATTTGTACAATTTTTTTATTGAAAAGTTTGGTATTAAAAAAAATCTTGTAATATTGCTGATAGGATATTTATTAAGTTTAATTTTTTCTTTTGGTTATTTGCAATGGTATCTTTCAATTGTTTCTGAAATGTATACTTTTAACATTTTGTTTGCAGTATTATTAGTAATATTTTGTAGTAAATACTTTTTTTCATTTTCAACAAAAGTAATATACGGTTTATTTTTTGTTTTTGGGTTAGCACTCGCAAACAGAATTGATTTAGTGCTTTTTGTTCCAATCCTAATTTTTGTTTTTTTAGATTATATAAAACAACATAAAAGTTCAAAGAATATTTTAATTTTAACATTTTTGTTCACAATAGGTATAAGTTGTTATATTTATATGCCTTTGAGATCAATTAAAAATCCTTTTATTGATTGGAATAATCCTGAAACATTTGTTCGTCTTTATTCTTCGTTGTTGAGGAAAACTCATGGCTCTACTTTAGATCTTATCTCTGCAGGATATCAAGCAGGAGAAAATTTTGTTGATGGTATAAAATTTTATTTCCAACATTTGTTAAACAATTTATCAATTTTAGGATTAATAATTATACTGTTTGGAACTTATAGAAGTTTTAAATTAAACTACCATTTTGGTTTATCATTATTGTTGAGTTGGTTTTTAAGCTGTGTATATTTTATTTACAAAGCCAATATGCCACCAAATCCACATTCATTTGCTATTCTTGAAGCACATTTCTTGTTACCAAATGTAATTATATATGTATGGCTATTATTAGGTGTTGCTGAAACAATTAAAAAATATAAAAATGTTCATTATGTAATATTTATACTTTTGATTATTCTTGTTGGAAACAATTTTTTTGTAAATGTAAAAAAACTTAACAAACGAAATAATTTCTATGCTTATGATTATACTATAAATATACTAAGAAGTGTGCCAGATAATAGTATTATAGTTGTAAAAGAAGATGTCCAAGTATTTTCTTTATGGTATAGAAAATTTGTTGAAAAAATTCGCCCTAAGGTATATATTATAGCAGCGGGACTTTCTGGTTCAGAATGGTATAAACAAATGTGTTATAACTATTTTTTATATAACAACTTGCCACAAATTTTTATTACATCAGTTCAGCTCTCAGAAACTTTGAAAGAGTTTGTTGAAAAAAATGTTTCGTTAGGATATAATATATTTTTTACACCGGATGTTGAAATACCAAAATTACAGAATTCAAACTTGATAAATTTTGGATTGGTGTCAAGTTTTTCTAAAGAAAATAAAGCTAAAGAGGTTATGTTTTTGATAAATAATATTTATGTATTTAGAGGAAAATATTTATATGATTTATCTTGGGAATTTTTTTCATCAGATATTATTGAAGATTATAGCAAGGCATTTAGTAGAGCAGGTTATGAATTAATGAAAGAAGATAAAAATTTTGAACTATCTACAAATTTGTACAAAGTTGCAATATACATGATACCGTTTTTACCATTTAATTATTTTGAATTAGGATATCTTTATTTTATAAAAAATAATTTGGACAATGCATATTTATATTACAAAATTGGTTGTGAAAAATTTATAGAATATTTATCTCTTGCAGAAAAATATAAAGCATCTTCTGATATTGTAGAAAATATAAAAATGCAGACAGCAAACTGTTTTTTACATTTAGGTGTTGTGTATGAAAAATATGGTAAAATTGAACAAGCTATTGAAAGTTATAACAAAGCGTTAAGTTATAATCCGTATTTGCCTGAAGCGTATTACAATCTTGGTGTTGTATATTGGCATCTTAAAAATTGGCCAAAAGTTGTCCATTATTTCAAAGAAACATTGAGGTTGAATCCAAACCATAAAGAAGCAAAGTTTTATCTTGAGAAAATTTTATCTCAATGAATATAAAACATATTATTTTTTTATTTTTTATATCATTAGTGTTTTTTATAAAATGTAACGATGTAATAAAATATCTATCACCAACATATGATGAACCATTGCATCTTATGCAAGGATATACATATTTAAAAACAGCAAAAATGCAAGTTGTCTCACCATTGGACCAACCAATGTTAGCAAAAATACTTCCTGCAATATCACTTTTGTTTTTAAATCCGCAACCTTTAGTTTTTACTACACATAATTATTATTATAACAGGCAAAGATATTCTTTTGCAAACCTTATGCTTTATTATAACAATTACGATGCTGAAAAAATGTTAAATATTGGTAGAAGAACAAACATAATTGTTTCTATTATTTTTTTATGGATATTTTTTTATATTACAAAAAAATTTTTTGGTGAAAAAAACGCTGTTTTTGTGTCATTGGTGTACATATTTAATACATCAATCACAGCACATTCATGTCTTGTGACACAAGATCTTTTATGTTTTATATTTTATTTTTTAGGTATTTATTCGTTTTATCAATTTTTACAGTATAAAGATATAAAATCAAATTTTGTTTGTGGATTAATTACAGGATTGATGATGGTATCAAAATATACAGTAGTTGTTCTGTTATTCACATATTTTTGTATTTTGTTTTACTTTTTATTTGTGAAAAAAGTAGATGTTAAAAGTTTTATTAAGTTTTTTATAATACAAATTTTATGTATTATAGCAGTGGGAATGGTTGTATATGGGAAAAATATCATTTTGTTATTTGATGGATTATACAAGGTTATTAAAAATTTACAACAAGGAAGGTCAACTTTTTTCTTTGGAAAATATTCAACTACAGGGTTTAGACTGTATTTTATTACATTGTTTTTTTTAAAGACAGAAATACCTTTGTTGATAATTTTTTTACTTTCTTTTACAAAATTTTTTATAAAAATTTTTAAGAAAAAATTGACAGAAATAGATTTAGTTTTTATACCAGCAGTGCTAATTTTTATATTAATTGCATCATTTTCAAAAACACAAATAGGACATAGGCATATTTTACCAATATATCCATTACTAATTTTTTATAGTTCAAATTTATTAGAAGATAAAAAATTTTCCATAATTTATATTTTTTTAGTATTATTATGTATTTTATCTTCAGTAAAAACACATCCGTATTATTTATCTTATTTCAATGAATTTGTCGGAGGAAACAAAAATGGATGGAAGTATTTTACAGATTCTAATATAGATTGGGGACAAGGGTTGAAACAACTTTCTTTATGGATCAAAAAGAATAAAGATGTTGAAGAGAGCGGAATTTATTTATCTTATTTTGGAGTTGCTGATCCACATTATTATGGAATTAAATACAGACCTGTTGGATTTATATCAAATCTAACAGAACAAGAACGTCTTGGAGATGATATAATAAAAAATAATCCTAAGAAAGTTGTTATTGCAATATCAGTAACAAATTTGCAATCAACTTATTACAAAGA
>CAZFSG010000003.1:19874-49840 GCA_964521665.1 uncultured Elusimicrobia bacterium | reverse complement strand
TCACAACTTACTTTTTTCCAGAAATTATACAATTTTTCTATGGAAAAACCTATTTTATTTGATGTTTTCTTTTTTATAACGAATAACAGACTTTGTGTCTTTATATTGAAAATAATGATTTTGTTGTCTTCTTACAAAAAATTTAAGAAAATATTTGATGAGTATCAACCTGATATAATTATATCAACGCATCCATATTGGAATTTTATAGTTGAAAAGTATAAAAAACAAATTCAAAAAAGTATTCCATATTTATGTGTTATCACAGATTCTTATATGGTACACCAATCATGGATTGATAAATCTGTTGATTATTATTTAGTAATAGATGAAGATACAAAACATGTGTTAATAAATAATGGTATAAAAAGTATTTATGTAACAGGTTTTCCTGTGAACAGCAAGTTGTTTGAAAAAGTTGATAGAGAAAAAATTTTATCAGAACTCGAATTAAAAAGTAATAAACTTACAATCTTGATTGTAGTAGGTCTTGGCGCAGTTAATAGATTTATAGAAATTATAAGATTTTTAAAAAATAAAACTGAAGATTTCCAAATAATTATAGTTTGTGGGAAATACCAAAATGTTTACGATATATGTAGCAAAATGAATTTTGTCCCTAAAACAAAACTTATCGGTTGGACAGACCGCATGTATGATTTTATTCGTGTAAGTGATTTAGTGATATGTAAAGGTGGTGGAGCAATTGTTTCTGAATCGTTGTCTGCAAAAGTGCCAGTATTTGTTCCAGTGTTTGTCCCTGGTCAAGAACGAGGAAATGTGTATATTATAAAAAAATATAAAATGGGTTTCCACGAAATAGAAATTAGTAATATTTATACTTTGTTAGAAAAAATAATTTCTAAACAAATAGATCTTAAAGATTACAAAAACAATATTGAAAAATTTATAAAATACGATCCTGCATGTAAAATTGCAAGTTTGATACATAAAATTTTGCTAAATAAAATTTAATTAAATATTTTTATGAGATGAAAATAAAAGATTTTGTTAAAAAATTTGTTTTCTATAAAATTGTTTTTCTTATATTAAGATATTTTCTTACTTCTTTTAACATAATAATAGGGTGTTTTGTTTTAAGTATACTATTAGACAAAATTTTTCCATTACCTATCATTGTTTTCCATATTTATTGGTTTTTTATAATTTTTATGTTGTTTATATTTTTTGCAAATCTAATATATAGAATAATAAACACATATACACAGCCACATTTTGTTTTACAAGATGAACTTATGAAATATAACCTTTTGAATCACAAAGATGATTTTGTTAACGCTTATTTGCTAGAACATTCATTAGAAACTTCAAAACAACCTAATTTTTCTGTAGAGTTAGCAACAAAATTTGTTGAAGATATAAAAAATATTTTGTCTACGGTTGATCTTACAAAAATTGTTGGTCTTGATAAAATAAAAAAAGTGTTACCATTAAACGTTGTGTTATTAGCTTTGATATACGTTCTTTATTATGTATCACCACAATTAATTAGACCAAGTATCCATAAAATCGTATTTACACGTAGGCCAGAGATTTTAGGAATATTTATTTCACCTGGCAATCTCAGGGTTAGATATAGAGCACCATGCGAAATAAAAGTCACTGTTGAAAAAGAGTATATGATGTATACACCAACATTATTTCTTAAAACAAAAAATAGCAAAAAGTTTTTCAGGTTTAATTTTAACAATGTTGAAGAAATTGCTGGAAGAAAAGTATATAAATACAAAATAGATTCTGTAGAAGAAGAAATTTTTTATAAAATAAAGTTTAGAGGTGTTTTTTCAAAAGTTTATGTTATACAACCAATTTTAGTTCCAGAGATAATTAACTTCGATATTATTATTGAACCACCACAATACACTGCTGTAAAACCTTTTAAAATAAAAAGTTTTACTGAAACAAAGTTTTTACAAGGTAGTAAAATAAAATTTGTTTGTGAAACAAATAAAGAGATAAAAGAAGTTTTTATGAATATATACGCAAAAAAAATAAAACTTGTAGTTGATAACAAAAATAAAAAGATGTTTTATGGAGATTTTGTTGCAAATTACACTACAGATTTATGGTTTGATATTTCAGATGAGGAAGGATTAAGTAATTATAGTAATATTAAATACAAAATAAATGTTGTTGAAGATAAACCACCAAAAATAGAAATAATATCACCACAATCTGATATAATTGTTATGCCAAATTCTATAATACCGATTCTTTATTCTGTTAAAGATGATATTTCTGTTAATAAAGTTGAACTTGTGTATAAAATACAAAATAAAATAGGAATAAATACTATACAGGTAAAAAAATATTTAACAAAAACTTTGGAAAGTATTGATGAATTTTTGTTTGATTTATCTAAATTAAAACTGAACTATGGAGATGTAGTTATATACTATCTTATCGCTTATGATAACGATGTGTTACATGGGTATAAATCTGATATAACAGAAGAATATAAAATTGAGATTTTTAGTTATGAACAACAGCATCAAAGTATACAAAAAGAAATACAGCAGTTTATAGACAAAACATCTAAAATTTTAGAAAAAGAAATTGAGTTGTATGATGAACTTACAAAACTTACTACACAACAAATTGATGAAATAAATGAACTTGTCAAAAAACATAAACAGATGAGCAAAGAATTTGAAAATTTAAATTTGTTATTATCTTCATTATTAGAAAAAATGTCTTCAGATCCTTATACTTCTGTTGATACATATACAGAATTCAAAAGTTTGAATTATAATTTGAATAACATTATCTCTGGTATTAATCCACAACTTTTAGAAAATTTACAAAAGCAAAATCTTTCTTATGCTTCAAAACTACAACAACAAATAATTGATTTTCTTGAACGTGCATCTATGTTGTCACAAGAAATTGTTAAAAGACAGAATATGGAGAATATTGTTTCTTCTATAAATGATGCATCTTCTGTTTCAAAACAGTTAATGGAAACATTAAAAAATTTGCCTGGTAAGTTGTCAAAGGAAGATTTAACTAAACTTGAGAATTTATTAAACGATATTGTTGATAAACTTAAAAAAATTTCTGAGTTAATATCTTCTATGCCACAAAAATTACCTGAAGATTTTGTTAATCGTAGAGAGATAAAAGATTTAGATTTTGTTTCACCAATGCAAATAATTCAGGATATATTTAACGCTTTATCCAAAGGTGATATAAACACAGCAATAAATCTTGCACAACAATTGTTATCACAACTTAATTCTTTAGCAAAAACTTTGTCAGAAACAAGTAGTGAGTTATTAAATTTTTCCAATTCTTATTTAAAAGAACAAATTGAAAAGTTGATGGACAAACTTGATGGATTAATATCACAACAACAATATATCTATGAAGAGACAAAAAAAATTGATGATTACAGAATTCAACAAGTTCTTTTGTATCAGGAAAAAATATTGGAGTATATAGAAAAGAAAATAAAAGAGATATTAGAACAAATTAATTACATTCTTTCTTTACAACCTTTAAAATCTATTTCATTATACAATTTATATCAAAACAATTGTGTTTTAACGATTGCGAAGTTGAAAACTGTTTTATCAGAAATTGAAAAAAAACAAATAGTGCAAACTTCACAGTTAATAAAAGAATCGGTCGATATATGGCAACAAAATTATAAAATTGTTAAAGAAGAACAAAATGTCGATAAACAGATCTTGTTGTTGACAGAACAAGTTAAGACATCGTTAGAAGAACTTGATAAATTTATAAATGAAGAACCTCAAATTGAATATCCAAAAAGTTTAATTGATAAAAATACAGTTTTGTATAACAAACAACAAAAACTTACTGATGAAACCGAAAGTTTCATCAATGATCTTAAACAAATAGGAAGAAAGAGTTTTGTTATTACATCTGAAGATATAAATTTTGTAGTTCAGGCACAAAACGAAATGTACAACTCTGCAAATTCGTTAAACAACAAAAAATTTCCGTCAGCACTTCAGCATCAGAACCAAGCATTGAACAATTTATTATCGCTTAAGAACAATTTGTCTTCAAAACAACAGTTGTTGCAACAAATTGCACAACAGGTTGGTCAACCAATGGGTGGTACTCTACAGTTGAAAAATATTCCTGGTGGAAAATTAGGTGTATTAACTGGTCGTGTGTTGCTACCTTCTGTAAAAGATTATATACCGCCTAAAGAGTTAAGAGAAGATATAATCAAATCATTAAGTGAAAAATATCCTGAAGAATTACAAAAATTTGTTGAAGAATATTACAAAATGTTACTCAGATGAAAAAAATAATTTTTTTAGTAACAATTTTTGTATGTTTGTTGTTTGCAAAAGAAGAAAACGATTTAATAAAAATGTTAGAATATGGTGATACTTACGATTTTAGCCTAAGAATTGCTAATGTTAAAGATGAAAACATGAAAAATTTTTATACTGCAATTTATTATATGTGTAGTGGTGATTACGATACTGCTAAAGAATATATATTAAAAGTTTCTTCTAATATTAAAATTTCTGACCAAGAAATGTTTTTTACTAAATATATTTTATATTTAGCACAAACTTTCTCTTCTGGATATGAAAAACATGAAAGTGAACATTTTGAGGTTTATCTTAAAGATAGAGATAGAATTTTGTCAGAGCAGATATTAAAAATCCTTGAACAAATTTATAAATTTTATGGCAAAAAGTTTGGGTATTATCCAGAAAAAAAAGTAAGAGTTGAAGTTTATAATACAAAAGAAGAGTTTAGTATCGCATCAACTTTGGGAGAAGAAATAATTAAAAAGACCGGTGTAGTTGGTATTTGTAAGTTTAACAGAATAATGATATTATCACCTGAATGTTTACCTTTTGGGTACAGATGGTGTGATACTTTAGCACATGAGTATATACATTTCATATTAAACAGGATTACAAACTTTAAATATCCTTTATATTTACATGAAGGGACTGCAAGATATTTTGATACTCTTTACAGGTCAACAACACCTTTATGTTTTGTTGTTGGTAATTTAAATCTTTTGTTAGATGCTGCCAAAAAAAATGAGATAATACCATTTGAAAAGATGAAAGGTTCGTTAGTGTATTTAGAATCACAACAACAAGTAGAACTTGCGTTTGTTGAACTATCAACTTTTGTTGAGTATTTGATTAATACTTTTGGTGAGGATAAATTTATAGAATTTGTTAAAAATTATAAAGATTATGATAAAGAAGAAAAGTTATATAAAGAAATTTTTGGGATTGAGTTTAAAAATATATTATCAGGATGGTACGAAAGTATATATAAAAAAGAAGAATATGTGAAAAGATATCCAGGTGCAATGCCCGATTTTATGGTAACTTTTTCAGAAGATGAAAAAAGTTTAGTAGGGTTAGATATGTGGCAATATATAGAGTTGGGCGATAAATTTTTTTTAAATAAAAACTATAATGTAGCACTTTATCAATATAAGAAAGCACAAAAACAACAACCATACAACCCAGTTGTTATGACACGGATAGCAAAATGTTATATTATGCACAATAAGTATGAAGATGCAGAAAAAATTTTGCAAGAATGTTCTTTTGTGAATCCAAATTATGTACCAACATATGAACTTTTAGTAAAATTGTTTTATGAAAAAGGTGAATATGAAAAAGCAATTAGGTATTATGAAGATGTATTACAGATAAATCCGTTTAATTGGGAAATACATAAAATTGTTGCACAAATGTTTTCAGATCTTGGTAAAATTAAAGATGCTATTAAAAAATACGAAATAGTGCTGTTGCTAAACCCTGCTGATACTGATGCAAAAGTAAAGTATGATAATTTTAGAAGATATTTAGAATATAAAAATTTAGAATATAAAAAATAATTATTTTAAAAAATTAAAATTATGGATAGAGAGACTTATTTAAAACTTAGAAAAGAAAGTTTAAATAAAATATCTGAAGTTAAAGATGTTATAATATGTAAAGAAATTACTGAAGAGTTGATTTCGGAGATATGGTATAGGCAAGAATTTGACAGACGTAATTTACAAACCATTGATGGTAAAAAAATAATTATTTTATCACCGGGAGAAAAAACAACAGGTTCTATTGTTGATTTTATAAATGCAAAAGTAAATATTGATGGAAAAGTGTATATCGGTGATGTAGAGATACATAAAAATAGGTCTGACTGGTTTAAACATAAACATTTTCAACAAAAAGGATATGAGAATATTATCTTCCATGTGTTTTATAATTATGATACAAAGAAAGAAATTGTGTTGAATAAAAAAATTTTTGAAATTTGTTTAAAAGATAGAATAAATTTGGAATCGTTGTATTTAAATAATGGAAATATTTTGTCTGAAAAATTTTTTGTTAAACCAAAATGTGGAGAAATTGTTCAACCAAAAGATTATTTGTTTTTAGAAAAATTGTTATTTACAGCTGCTGAAGTAAGACTGTATCTTAAAGCAGAACAGTTTAATCGTTGGTTTCTAACAAAACAGTTAGAAGAACAAATTTTGTATGAAAAAATTTGTGAGGTTTATGGGTATCTTAATAATAGAGAGAATTTTTTAATTTTGTCGCGATTAGTCCCAATAAAGAAATTACGAAAAGTAGCAAAAAAATATCCTAAAAATCTCAGAAAAGAAGTTATAGAAAGTATATATTTTGGTGTAAGTGGATTGTTAGATAGTAACGATCTTAAGCATTTTTCAGAAAACGACTATCCTAAAAAGCTTTATGCATTATGGGAAAGACTTAAAAATGAATTTCCAAGAAAACTTAATAGACAGCAATGGCAGTTTTATAAAACAAGACCTATAAATTATCCATATAGAAGAATTGCTGCATTAAGTATCACAATATCAAATTTTATTGAATTTAATATTTCTGAGATACTTTGCAGCTTTCTTAAAAGTTTTGATGAAAATGAAATAATAGAGCATTTAATAAACATTTTTTACCAACCAGCTACAGGATTCTTTGCTAAGATGTGTAGTTTTACAAGTAAACCATTACAAAAAAACTATCCTTTGTTTGGTGAAGAAAGAGTTGTTACAATAATAGTTAATGTTGTGTTTCCGTATTGGATTTATTATACAAAGAAACAAAAAGATTTGCAGTTGTATAAAAAAGTGTTGTCTATATATGATAAATTAAAACTTAAAGAAAAAAACAGTTTGGTAGAACAGTTTGCTAAAAAAATTATATCTTATCCTGAACATAGAAAGTATTTTTTGTCATATCCAAAATTTACTCAAGGATTGATACAGATTTATAAAGATTTTTGTCAACCTGCAAGACATAACTGTAACAACTGTTATCTTGTAAGGATTTTATCAAATCCTAATTTTTATAATAAAAAAGACGATTTTAATATTATAGAATTATGACCGAAAAAGAGTTAGTAGATAAAGTTTTAGCAAAATTACACACTGCTAAAGGATTATATCAATATATAAACAAAATTGTTAAAATTTTGATTAATAATAATTATAATTTTTATTTTGTAGGTGGGACAATAAGAGATATTTTGATATCAATTTTTAATAAAAACTCAAAAATAGAAATACAAGATGTAGATATTGTTGTGGAGACAGAAAATTATTTTAATATTGTATCACTTATGCAAAAAAATTTTTCTTCTGATAAAAAAATACAAATTAAAACACATCCACAGTTTTTAACTTTGTCAATGTTTATTAATTTTAAAAGTGAAGTTAAAAGGATTGATTTGTCTATACCTAGAAAGGAAGAATATTTAAGACCTGCTATGTTACCCAAAGTTTCTTGTGGAACAATTTTTGATGATGTTTATCGCAGAGATTTTTCTATAAACGCTGTGTGTTTACGATATGATTGTATCAATAAATTTTTTACTTTTTTTGATTTATTTAACGGTATAAAAGATATTAGAGAGAAAAAAATTAGGATTTTACATGAAAAAAGTTTTATTGATGACCCAACAAGGATCCTCCGTGGTATAAGGTTTGCTGCAACTCTTAATTTTAAGTTCGAACCATTAACTGAAAAACTTGCTATAGAAGCGATAAAAAGTAATGTAATGTCTATGCTTTCTGAAACAAGACTTAATTCTGAATTTGTAAATATTCTAAAAAAAGGGGAAAACTTACATCAGATCGCAAAGCTTTTTAAAAGGTATAAAATTAATGTTTACTATAAAAATATAAAAGAATTAATTGAAAAATTTTTAACAGATGCTGATAAAATAGAGTTAAAGAAAATAACAGATCCTAAAATAAAATTTTATATACGACTGTTTTATTTGTTAGAAAAAACAATAGGGGAAGTCAAACCACTACAAACAAATAAAATAATAGTTTTTAAAAAATATCTTGCAAAATTAAACATTCAACGAAATGAACGCCAGCCTATATACGAGGCTGTTAAATTATTTGCTTGTGGACAAAAACAAAAACTACCTAAATGGCTTAAAATTTATGTAAAAATTTTTAAAAGAAAAATAACCCTCTTGCCTATAAAACCTTCCAAACTTATACATTGGGGTGTACCAAAAGAAAAAGTTAAATCTGTCCTTTTGTACATACTTACCCATAAAATTAAAGAATTATCGAGAGAAAAAATTAAAAGTATTACTTTAAAATTAAAGTAAATATAAACTAATACTTTAAAATTAAACAATCGTTTATCTCTGTTTTAAATCTGAAACTCTAATCAGTAGATTAATCTGTAAGTTTGTGCTAAACTACTATTTTACTTACTTACATGTAAATAAATTGTAAAATAAAGTGTAAATTGGAGGGGGTAGATATATGTAAATTTTTAGTAAATTTAGCAAGAAACAGAATTCGTCGGAAAAAATAATAAAAAATTATTATGTAAAAAAATTTTAAAAATTTTGTTGACAAATTTCAATTTTTTTGTTTTAATATAATATTGGGAAGGAAAGAAATGGGGCAACCGGTAAGTTTAATATAAGAAGCCTGTAAGAAAACAAGTATAAGAGCCTATATTTATCTATGAATAAATTTTTTTTAGCCCAAAATAATAAACTTTACAAAAATTTTACATTAAAGGTTGTTTGGGTTGTTTTATTTATTGCAAAAACTCTCATTTTTTCCGAAATTATTGAAAAAACAAATGATTTTGTAAGTAAACATAATGTAAATTATTCCCAAACCCTACCTATATTTATCAACTTCCCTAACCCCTTCTCTTCCGAAACATATATTTATATAAAGTTGCCCCAAAAAAGTGATTGTTTAGTAAAAATTTATGATTTATTTGGCAACATTATAAAAAAATTTGTTCTTGAAGGAGAAGAAGAATACATTTTGATATGGGATGGGACAGATGAAAAAAATAATAAAGTTTCTTCAGGAGGATATATTGGCGTTCTATATTGTTCAAACACTCAAGTTATAAGAAAAATAGGGTATAGAAAATGAAAAAGTTTGTTGTAAGTAATAAAACTTTTGGTGGATGTGCAAATTTAGTGCAGGTGTTTATTGTTTTATTACTTACAATAACAAATATTTTTTCTGCATATACAGGTGGACAACCAGCAGAATTTTTACAATTTGGTGCTTCAGCGCGTGCAATGGCTACAAAAGCGTTTTTCTCTGTTTCAGACGATGCGACTGCTGTATATTACAATCCAGCAGGACTTGTCCAATGCGAGTATAAAGAAATAACTGCTCTCCATACTGAACTTTTCCCAAATACACAAACAATATATGATTATATAGGTTTTGTTTATCCTACAATAAAGTATGGTGTGTTTTCAATTGCAATAAATCAACTTTTATCTACAGGATTTGAAAAAATTGAAATAGAATATGACCCACTCTCTAAGGATATAATAAAAATAGAAAACAAAGGTAGTTTTGATGATAGACAACTTGCCTTATTATTAGGTTATGGTAAGGAAGTATTTGAGCATATAAACATAGGTATCGGGTTTAAAACAATTTATAGAAAATTAGATGTTTATTCTGATACAATGATGGGATTAGATGTTTCATGCTTAGTTAGCGGGATAAACACACATTTTCCATTACTTAACCTTGCAGTAGGTATAAAAAATCTCATTTCTACTAACATTGGAACAGAAGATAAACTACCTATAATTTTTAAACTTGGTGCCTCACATAAGTTTTTTAAACGTATTACTGGCACAGTGAAGAAAGAAGATGGAACTGAAGAAGAAAAGTATTATTATCGTCTTGTTGTTGGATTAGATTTAGAGAAAAATATTAATTCTGAGATAAAATGGATGTTAGGAGCTGAATATTGGCTTATGGACTTTTTAGCAGTAAGGTTAGGATTCGAAGGATTAAGTTATTTGAAAGAAACAACTGCTGGTTTAGGATTCAGATATAGAGAATATACAGTTGATTATTCATTTGCATATCACGACCTTGGTTTCTCACACAGAATCTCAGCTGATGTAAAATGGGGTAAATCTGTTAAATTTGATAAAGACAAATTTGTCCAAAAACTTATTAACGAAGCTATCGCGAGATATACTGCAGGACAATTCTTAGAAGCAGCAAAAGTTTTACAAACAGCATACCAACTTGACCCAAATAGAAAAGATATAAAAAAGATGTTAGAAACCTTGTTATTAGTTACAGCATATATAACTTCAGCAACTAGTGAAACTGATGAATCACAGCAAGGGATAAGAAGAGCTGTTTTAGCACTTATGGAAAACGATTTGACTACAGCAGTTAATTCTTTAAGATATGCATATTATAAAAATCCTACAAACAAATCATTGTTGCAACTTTTAAATCGCTTAGAACAAATGGCTTCAATGCCACTCACAGAAGCCTACAGAGAAGAACTTGCTGGTTGGACAATTATTGATAAAAAGATATACGAAGCAAGAGAAGATGTTTTAAATGGTAGATATGCTGATGCTATTAGAAAATGTCAAGAAATTCTTAATCTTGAACCAAAAAATATAACAGCGCTTGAAATAATGGGTTCCGCATTCTTTATGATGAACGAAATCGAAAAAGCAAAAACCGTATGGAAAAAAGTCTTAGAGATGGACCCAACCAACCGTGTTGTTCAACAATTTTTACAAGAATTAGAATAAAATTGGAGGTTTAAAGATTATGAATTTACCATTGAAAAATTTTGATGAATTTTATATAAAATTAACAATGAAAAAATTTATCTTTTCTATCATTTTATTGCTTCTTTTATATTGTAGTACTTTCTGTCAAACTTCTGCCTCTAAATTATCTACAGAACCACAGATCTCACCAACTACATTGTTAGAATACGAAACAAAACTTGAACAACAACGCAGTGAATATATCCAGAAAAATATTCTTGACAAAATTTTTGGTCCTAACAAGTCCACCGTTATTGTAGATATCACTCTTGGAGTAAAGACAACAACAACACGACAACAAGCATCTGAAAAAAGATTAGATGCAAAACGTAAACTTGGCGAAGTTGATTATTTACTGCCTGGGATACCAAAACCTGGTTCTATTGCAGAATCTGCGGTACCAGCTGAAGCAAAAGGTGAAGCGTCAGATACTGAAGTTGTTGGTGTAAAAACAGAGATTGTTGTAGAAAGACAAAATATTACTGTTATATATGACGAAAAAATTAAAGATGATAAAGTAGAACTTGCAAGAGAAGCTATTGCATCCGCTATGGGTATAAGACGTCCTCAAGATATAGTGTTTAAAAAAGCAAAGTTTACTACTGATGTATGGAGTAAATTTTTTGAAAGTTTAATTCTTCCTAAGTATCTTATTCCTTTAATAATTGCATTATTGATACTTATGTTTTTATTTGGTCCTGTCTCTGATTTTTTAAGAAACTATATACGTATGTTAAGAGAACGTGCACCTACAGAAATTTCTATTGATTCAAAACTTGCTCGTGAAGGTGAAGCAGGTCCCGAAGAGTTAACAGGTACTGCAGCAGGCGCTGGTGGAGGAGGTGGTGTTGGGTTTGGAGGCGGTTTTACTGAAGCAGAACTTAAAGAGAAAGAAAAAGAACTTGAAGAAGGGAAATATATCCCATTTAGTTATATTAATGATGATAACATAAAACGTCTTGTGTATCTTATTGCTAAAGAAAAACCTGAAGATATTGCTATTGTTTTAAGTTATTTAAAACCAGAATATGTAAAACAAGTTATTGAAAGTTTTAAACCTCATCTACAAGCAGAAGTTGCAGTTGCATTAGCACAAGCAAGGGAAATACCTCAGGAAGATGTTATCCGTATGGATAATTATGTTAGAGAACGTATTGACTTTCTTGTTGGTGGAATACATCATCTTATTGAACTTTTACAAAAAGTTGATAAGAGAACACGGGATAATATACTTGAGTATCTAAAAAATGAGAAACCTGATATATATCAAAAAGTAAGACCACAGATATTTTTGTTTGAAGATTTACTTGATATACCAGATATTACTCTGCAAACAATTATTCGTGAACTTAAACCTGAGGATATTGCTCGTGCATTAAGAAACGCGCCTCAACCTCTAATTGATAAATTTTTTAAAAACATGTCTGAAGGTGCACAAGCTTTGGTAAAAGAAGAAATGGATTATGGCAGACCTATGACTAAAGAACAAATTGAAGAAGAACAAAACAAAATTTTAGAACTTATCAAAAAAATGGAACAAGAAGGAAAAATTTATTTAAAAGAAAGAGAAAAGACATTTTTAATTGATGCTTCTGAAGTAGTAACATCAAAGCCAAGAAAGATTGAAGAATCACCGGGTTATGAATACTATATAGCTGGTGTTGATTTTTATCAACAAGGAGATTATGAAAATGCAATAAGTTATTTACAATATGCTGTTGAGCTTGACCCACAACTTTATGAAGCATTACAGTACCTCGGTAATATATATTATGAAACAGGTAATTATCAACAAGCACTTGAATGTTATAAAAAAGTTGTAGAACTTAATCCACAAGATAAAGATTTTGCAAATTGGGTTAAAGAATTTGAAAAATCAGTTTCTATCACAACTTAAAATATTATTTTATTGATAACGGAGGTAAAATTTTAGAATGAATATTTTTGATAAAATTAAAAATATATTACAATCAAAAAATGATGTTCAACAAAAAAAAGCTTTAGTTAACGAAATTAGCAGAAATAATTTAGTTGAAGAAAATATCACTGATAAATCTTTTATTAAGGAAAAAGATGATATTGTTTTAGCAAAAGAAAACTTGCTTGCTCAGGTGAGATATCTTGAACAAAAAATTCAGCAGGAACGTGACGAGATGTTTAGTAAATTAAAATCTTACGAAGATGAAAAAGTTTCATTAGAAATGAAACTGAGTTTGTTAGAATATAAAATAAATTCTAACAGAACAAATTTTGCTAAAGAATTAGATAATATAAAAACACAGATCACAAACGAGTTACAAAAACTTTCTGAAACATATAACAATGAAATTTCTTTATGGCAAAAAAAGTTGGATGAAAAACATTCTGAAATTGAACAGTTAAGGAACAAAGTTGTTTTTGAAGAAGCTCAACATAAAATGATAACAGAACAAAAACAACAGGAGTATAAACAAGAACTCCAGTTGCTACAAAATAAAATAGAAGCACTTCGCAAACAGTTTGAAGAAGAAAAAAATACTTTCAATAAACGTATATCTGAAAAAGAAGAAGAAATTGTTAAATTAAAATCCTTACTACAACTTAAAGAACAACAGCTGAAACTTGAAGAAGAAAAATTTCTTTTAGCAGTAAAAGATGTTAACGAAAAACGTATACAACAAATCAATGAAATGCAACAAAAGTTTAACCAAAAAATTGAATATTATAAAAATCTTTATAAATCAAAAGAAGAAGAGTTTCTAACAGTAAAATACATATTGGAACAAAAGTATTCTGAATGGGAACAACAACAAGAAGAAATTATACAAAATTTGTTAAAAACAAAACAAAGTTATGAAGAAAAAATTAAAGAGTTACAGAATAATATTGCGATAAGTCAACAGGAATTTGAAAAAATTTTACAACAAAAAGATGAAGAAATTAAACAACTTAAAGTTGAGTTGATGTTGAAAGAAACACAATATAATGCTCTTATTGAACAAAAGAAGAAAACATTACTTGATGAAGAACAAAAAATTAAACAACAACTGCTTGAGCTTGAACAAAAATTCCTTAAAGAATATGAAAATTATAACAAATTAATACAAGAAAAAGAAGAACAAATTTCACAATTATCTGTGTTGTATCAGAAACGTGTGGTTGATATGCAGAATGAATGGGAACAAAAAATTAAAAAGTTGAAAGAAGAAAAATCTTTGTTGGAACAACAAATTTCAAAACTTGTCTCACAATTGGAAAATACAAAGATTAATATCTCTAAAATTATAGAAGAGAAAAAGGATACTATTAACAAATTGCGTCAACAACAAAAAATTCAACTTAGCCAGTTTGCACTACAACTTGATCAACTTCTGAAGCAAGCAATAGAAGAAAAACAAAAAGTTGAACAGGAATATAAAATAAAGAAAGAAAAATTTGAGGAACAAAGAAATAAATATGAAGAAATGTTGAAAGAAAAAGAAAATGAGTTAATGAAACTAAAAATGTCGTTTGAAAACGAGATAAAACAACAAGAAGAAAAATATAGATATTTAGAACAACAAGTTAAAGAACAAAACAAACCTTACTATGAAAAAATAGAATTGTTAAAAAAAGAAATAAAAGATAAGGAAGAAGAAATTAAACGCCTTATTGAGCAAAAAGATTTTGAAATACAGAAAAGTATAAAAGAATATGAAGAAAGAAAAGAAAAGATGCAGAAAAAGATTGAGAAAAGAAAAAGTGATATTGAAAAAGAAAAAGAAAAATATGTTGGGAAAATAAAAGAACTTGAACTATTAATAAAGGCAACAGAACAAGATTATGAAAAAAAACTTGCTGATTTAGAATCAAGAATAAAGTTGGTTAATGAAGAAATAATGGGTTTAAATACAAGTTTTGAAGAAAAGAAAAACGAACTTGTTGAACAAAACAAAAAATTTGTTACTCAACTTGAGACAGAAATACATCAATTACAGAATAAACTTGAAAGTTTAATTAAAGATAAACAACAGATTGTTGATGAAAAAGAGAGTATTATATCTTCTTGGGAAGAAAAAATTGTTGAACTTCAGAAGCAAAAAGAAAAAGAGTTAGAAGAACTTAATTTACAATGGGAAAACCAACAAAAACTACTTACTGAAAAAATACAGGAATATGAAAATTTGTTAAACATAACTACTCAAAAATATAAAACATTGTTAGAGAAAAAAGAATCTGAACTTTCAACACTTGTAACTCAACTTGAACAAAGAAAAGATGTTATTCAACAGAATATACAAAAATTAAAAGAAGAATTGTATAACCAAACTTTCCTATTAGTTGAAAAAAGAAATTCTTTAATAGCAGAAATTGATGAAATAAACAACGAATTTCAACAGAAAATTAAGTTTTATGAAGAAGAAATAAAAAAATTACAATCTCAATATGAAACAGAAAAACAAAATTATGATTTACAACGAAAAGAAAAACTTAGCCAAGTTGAAAAGTTAAAAATAGAAATATCAAACTTAGTTAGAGAAAAAGAACAACAAATTGAACAGTTAAAACAAGAGTATGAACAAAAAATATTTGAATTAGAAGCAAGACGTAACGAAGTTGTTGAACAATATAATACAAAATTTGAACAGTTAGAACAAGAAAAAATTAGTTTACAAAACGAATTTGAAAATAAGAAACAGCAATTACAAAATGAAATTGTTTCTCTTTCAGAACAGCTGCTTAATCTTAAAGGCACATTTCCAAAAATTGTTGCTGAAAAAGAACAACAGAAACAGTTGTTAATAAAACAACTTAATGAACTACAGGTAGAATATGAAATTAAGTTTAACAATTTACAAAAGATGGTAGAAACTTATCAAACTCGTCTTAATGAAAAGATAAAGATCTTCAATGAAAATATAGAGATTTTGAAAAAAGAGTATGAACTAAAATTGAATCAAAGACAGGAAGAATTAGATAGGACAATAAAAGAACTTAAAGATAAAGAAAAAAAGTTAGTTGATGAAATACAATTAATGACTGACAGGAATATAAAAGAAATTGAGTTTTTACAACAACAGCAAAATCAATTAGTTGAACAGATAAATGTATTAGAGCAAGAAATTAAGAATACTACTGAAAATTTAGATGCCGAAATTCTTAAGTTAAAAACAGAGATGTTAGCTAAAAAAGAATCGTTTGAACAAGAATGGAGTATAAGACAACAAGAATTTGAAGAGTTAAAATCTTCATTAAAACTTGAAATAGAAACATTGAAGTCAAAATATAAATCTGAAGAGGATAACTACAAACTTAAACTTGCAGAAAAAACTCAGATGTTAATAAATATAAAACAAGAATATGATAACAAATATAATCAACTTGTTGCTGAATATAATAACAAAAAGAAAGAGTTTGAAACAAAGATAATGAATTTAAACACAAAAATTGCAAGTTTAGAGAACGAATTAAAACAAAAACAAGAAAAATTTGCTGAAATTAAAAAATCAAAAGAAGAAGAAATAAAGAATTTGAAAACAGAACTTGAACATTGGGAATTAAATGCAAAAATTGAACAAGAAAAAAGAGAACAAGCAATCTCTGTTGAACAACAACGCTATAAAGATGAAATAGAACTAATAAAACAACAAATTGAGTTAGAACGAAAAAATTATATAAACAAACTTAACCAACTTGTCACACAACAACTGCAACTTGTTCAAGAATATGAGACTAAAGAAAAAGTTTTAAAACAAGAACTTGCAGAGATTGAAACAAAATATCAAACAAATATTGCGACAATGTTAACAGAAATTGATTCTTTGCAGAAAAAAATAAAAACTTTAGATGAAGAAAATGAAGAAATGTTAAAACGTTTACAAAGAGAAATAGACGATACAAAAACAAAAATTGCATTGAAACAAATTGAAATGAAATCTGCAAAAGAAAAGTTTGAATTTGAACTTAAAAGAATTGCGTTCCAGTATCAACAACAAAAAGATAAAATTATTGCTGAGTTTAATAAAGAAATAGAACCACTTATAGAAAAAATAAAATCTAAAGAAGCAGAAATTAAGACTTTACAGATAAGATATAATATAAGACAGCAGAGTATCGAAGATGAAAAAAAACGTAGGGAAGAAATTATAAAAAAAGAATTATCACAAATTTCGGAAGAGTTACAAAATTTAAAAAATGTTTATGCTACTAAACAGAAAAATTATGAAGAGAAAATCGTTAAATATGAAGAAAAATTAAACCAGTTAAAAAAAGAATTAGAAAATTTAATTTCTTCTCACGAAGAAGAAAAACATAACATGATAAAACAAAAACAGCAAGAAAAAGAAGAAACTGAAAAAAACATAACATTGCTTAAACAAAAACTTAATGAATATAAGATGGTCATTAATGAATTGCTGACAAAATTAGATTCCAAAGTTAAGTTTGAACAAGAATTTTTGTCAATAAAAGATATAGAATTAAGGAAAGAAAAAAAGTTAACTGCTAATATTATTGAAAAAATTTCTTCATTTAAAGAAAGTATAGATATTGAGAAATTAGATAATTCTATTATAGACAAAAATTTGTTAGAACAATCGATTGAATTATTTAATAATAAACAATACAATCTTGCGTTACAAAATTTTATGAAACTATTATCTTTAGATGAAAACAATGAAATAGTAAACCAATATATAGCTTTATGTTATTATTATCTTGGTGATTATCAAAAAGCAGAAGAGTTTGCATTAAAAGTTTTAGAAATTAATCCACAAAATGATAAAATAAAATCTTGGCTTAAAGAAATAAGAAAGTAATTAAGGAGGATTAAACCTATGGCAGAAGAAAAAAATATACCAAAAATACCAAAACCACCATTACCACCAAATAAACCTATACCAAATGTTCCTCCTAAACCACCAACAGGTCCTTTGAAAACACAACCTTCAACAGAAAAAAAGATGCCTGGGAGTATACCTGGGACTATTTTTACTCAACCACCTATGCAAACACCACAGTTTTCCTCAACTATAGAGCAACGTTTGTGGGAAGCTGAACAAGCAAAACGACAAATGGAACAACAACTTATAGAACTTCAACGAATGTTGTTAGAAGAACGTGAAAAACTTATGTTGCAAACAATAAAGACAAAAGAAGAAGAAGCGTTAGCAGCAAAAGTTGAAGAAAGTATTCGTGATATCCAAGAAAGGTTAAGAAAAGAAAAAAGAGAACAAGAGTTGTTAGAAGAAAAAGAGAAGTTGTTGAAACAAATTAAAGAGTTAGAAGATCGCCTTGCCAAAGAACGTGAAACATGGATTGAAACACTTAAGACACAACTTTCTCAACGTGACCTTCAAGAACAACAAATTGAACAACAATTTTTATCAAAAATTCGTGATTTGGAATCACGTTGGCAAGAAGAAAAATATAAGTTTCAAACAATGTTAAAAATGAAAGACGATGAAATTGCTCGTATAAAAAATGAATACAAGATTCTTGAAGACAAACTTAAAGCAGATGTTGAAAAACAAATATCAGAATATAAATTTCAATACAAAACTTTAGAAAACGAAATAAAACATTTGAAAGAAATAATTGAGCAAAAAGATAAGGAAATTTTGACTGTTAAAGCACAACTATCAACTGTTGAATCAGAATCTGCTATTTCAAAACAACGTTTAGAATTTGAAATAAAAAAACGTGATGAAGAAATTTCTAAATTGAAAAATGTTATAGAAAACTTGAGGTCTGACCTACGTATAATGAAAGAGGCAAAGGAACAACGTGAAAAAGAATATTTTATGTTAAAAGCACAAGTTGGTATACTTCAAGCAAGACATAAAATTGAACTTGAAAAAGTTGCTCAACAAAAAGTGCAAGAGATAAAGTTGTTGCAACAACAGGTAGAAAATTTGCAAAAGTTGTTATCTGAGAAGTCAGACATTGCTTCATCACTTTCGTCAGAGATAGAAAAACTTAAGTCAAAAATTGAACAAAAAGATGCTATTATATTACAAAAAGAACAGATGGTTAAAGATATAGAAGACAAAAATAAAATGTTGATACAACAACTTGATCAATATGAAAGTATTATAAAAGATTTGCAAAACAAAAATAATGTTTTATCTTCAGAAATAGAAAAAATTAAGAAAGCAAAAGATGAAGAAATTGATAACTTAAGGAAAGAAGTTGAAAAACATATTAATAAATTTTTTGAAATAAAAAATGAATATGAGAAATATAAACAAACTTTTGAAGAAGAAGTTAACAAAGCTGTTTCGTTGAAACTTGCTCAGTATGAACAATATATATCTCAGTTAGAAACAACAAACAAACATTTGTTCAAAGAAGTACAAGAGAAAGAAAAAATCATAAATGACCATTTAGTAGAATATCATAGAGTTAAACAAAAGTATGAAGAGTTAGTAAATAAATATCAAAAAGAAGTTAACCAAATAGAAGAAGTTAAAAAATCTTATGAAGAAACAATAAAAGATTTACAACAAAAACTTGATGAGTTAACCAACCAACAAAAAAATTTAACTGAAGAAAACAATAATCTTTTATTACAAATTCAAACATTATCTAAAGAAAAAGAGGATATGTTGGACCAAATTTCTGCACTAAACCAAAAAAAAGAACAATACGAACTTTTAACAGTTGAATATAATAATTTGAAAGAGAAATATCAAAATATTTCTTCAGAACTTGAAAATACAAAAATGATATTAGCTGAAGTTCAACAAAAACTTGACGCATCCTTGTCTATGGTTGAAGAATACAAGACACAACTACAACATAAAGAAAAAAATATTGATGAACTAATTACTACAGTGAAACAAAAAGAACAAATTGCAGCAGAACTTTTGTCAAAATATAATACGGTAGAAACAGAAAATTCTGCACTTAAATCTAAATTACAACAATTAGATAATGAAATAAACAGTTTAAAAGAATCTATTGCTAAACAAAATGAAGAACATGAGAAAGAAAAAGCATTGTTGTACAAAAAGATTGAAGAACTTACACAACAAAATAATTCACAAAAAGAAATTATTACAAAACTAAATTCACAAAATGAACAATTAAAACAAATTTTTGAAGCAGAAAAAAACAAAATTGTACAAAAGTATAATGAAAAACTAAACGAAATTGTTAAACAACATGAAGAAACAATAAACAAAATAGATACTGTATGGAAAGAGGTGTATGCAAAAGTTCTAAAGGATTATCGTGAGATGGAGAAAAAATTGAATTATAAAGATGAAGAAATTTCAAAACTTAAAACACGGCTTGAAACATTAGAACTTGCAAATAAAATTAAAAACAATCATACTTTATCAGTTGAGGCTGCTAAGATAAAAGAAGTAAAAGATGTTGTTATAGAAGATAAAGATAAAAAACCTAAAAAAAGAAAGAATGTGTTAATAAAAATTTGGTTGTGGTTATGTAAACCAGTGTTAAAAATTTAAACTTTTCCATATAATATTGATTTCTTCTTCAAACTATTATAAATTATCCTCATCTTTACTATAATATTTTTATGTCAATGATTTTAACTCTTGTTTTTGTTTTAACAAATTTTTGTATTACTATAAATATTATTTTTTGTAGCGATATGAGCACATCAAATTTATTTTTTAGCGCAGATGATAAAAAATATATTTTAGATAATGGTTTGACAGTTATTTTGAAAAAAAGTGATGTTTTACCATTGTTATCAGTTCAAGTATGGGTGAAAACAGGGTCAATATATGAAACGGAACAAATGAATGGTATCTCACATTTTCTTGAACATTTGGTATTTAAAGGCACTGAAAAATATTCAGTTAACCAAATTAGTAAAAAAATAGAATCTTACGGTGGGATTATAAATGCAGGAACTTCTAAAGAATATACTGTATATTACATTGATATTCCTAAAGATGGAATAGAAGATGCGTTTGATATTTTATCACAACTTGTGTTTCATGCAACATTTATTGAAGAAGAACTTGAAAAAGAACGCTTTGTAGTTATAGAAGAAATAAAACGTTATGAAGATAATCCTGGTAATATTCTTTATGAAAATTTTAATGAAAAATTATTTACTTTGACACCATATAAATTTCGTATTATAGGGAAAGAAGAAAATATAAAAAATCTTTCCCGTCAAGATATTATAAATTATTATAAAACGCATTACCACCCAAAAAACATGGTTTTAAGTATATGTGGAGACTTTGATGAAAATATCAATGATTTGATAAAAAAATATTTTGATGTGAAAGTATCAAGTGATTATATACCTCCGGTTGTCTTATTAGATGAAGAACCGAAGGGTAATATATTTGAAATCAAAAAACATAAAGTTCAACATACATATTTTTTATGTGGTTTTTTAGGGCCTAAAATTGAAGATAAACATCAATATACAGGCGATGTTTTATCAATTATTTTAGGTGAAGGTATTTCTTCAAGATTATATAAAATTTTAAGAGAAGAAAAAAAACTTGTTTACGAAATAGGTAGTGGATTTTATACTCAGCTCGGACCATCAATTTTTTATATTTCAGGTGTTTGTGAACGAAAAAATCTTGAAAAAGTTATTGATGAGATAAACAATATATTAACAGATTTAAGGACAAATGGGCCAACTGAGAAAGAACTTGAGAAAGCAAAACAAATTGTTCTTACCCGATGGTATTTTAATAACGAGACCGTGCATTCAAAATCTGCTACTTTAGCGTGGTGGTTTTTGTTTAAATCTTTAGAAGAGTTAAATTTTTACATTGATAACATTAATAAAGTTAGTAAAGAAGATATTAAAGAATTTTTATCTACATATAGCAAAAACTTAGTAACCTTTGCATTAGAACCAGAATAATTATTTATTTTGATGAACAAAAAATTTATTTTTTGTGTAGTTTGGTCAATTATGAATATATCAATCTTTTCCGAAGTAAAAAAGGAGATATTGTCTAACGGAATAACTTTTATACATAATCATAATCCTAATCAGCCAATTGTCTCTGTTGTTATATTTTTGAAGATGGGTGAGATTTATGAATCAAAAAAGTGTAAAGGAATATCTGATCTTTTACAAAGTGTAATAGTTAAAGGGACAAAAAATCGTACTGCTGAACAAATTGCTGAAGAGATAGAATCTCTTGGGGGAACAATTTCTGCTGATGCTTCAGAAGATTATAGTACTTTATCAGTTGCGGTTGGTAGTCAATATTTTGATAAAGCAGTAGATATTTTATCAGACATATTTAAAAACCCTACTTTTCCAAAAAATGAAATTGAGAAAGAAAAAATAAATATTATTGCAAGTATTATTTCAAGAAAAGACAAAATTTTTGATGTAGCTATTGATGAATTACTTTATAACCTTTATGGTAAAAACCATCCTTATGGCAGGAAACCAATAGATTCTGTTAAGACAATAAAAAAATTTTCGCAAAAAGATCTGTTTACATGGTGGCAAAAATTTTATGGTGTTGACAAAAACAAAAAAAATGTTGTTATAGTTGTGAGTGGCGATGTAAATTATGATTTTGCTAAAGAAATAATATTAAAATATTTTTCTGATATACCTGAAATTGAACTTTCTGATATTGTTTATTCTGAAGTTAAACCAAGAAATAAATATGTTAAAAAGAAAGTTCATTTTAAACAAGGATATTTAATGTATGGTTTTATTTCACCAAAAATAAATAAAGACAATTTGTCAGATTATTTATCTCTGAAACTGATAAATGCATATTTAGGTGGTGGTATGAGTGGAAAATTATTTGAATATTTAAGAGAGGAACATTCTTTATGTTATGAAACAAATAGCTTTTATCCCACACAAATTTTAGATTCACATTGTGTTATATATTTAGGTTTGGATTATAATAGGATAGATATTGCAAAAAAAGAGATTGAAAAAATTATAAATCAGATTATAAATGGTGAAATTTTAAATGAAGATGATTTAAAAGAAGTTAAAAGAAAAATAAAAGGGAGATATTTAATTGATCATCAAACGAATTTACAGCAAGCTTGGTATTTAGGTTTTTGGGAGATAATAGGTATGGGTTATGATTATGATCAACAATACATAAAAGATCTTGATAAAATTTCTATTTCAGAGGTAAGAAGAGTGGCAAAGAAAATTTTTTCTTCTCCGAAAATAGTAATTGAATTAGTACCTAAGAGAAAATAAATGATAATAATATTTCTAATTTTATTAGTCTCACCAATTATTTGTCAAGATTACGGTGATATTTATATAGATGCTTCTTTAGGTGATGCATCATATCTTAACCCTATTCTTGCAAGTGATTCAGCATCTGCTGCGATAAATTCTTTAGTTTACAATGGTTTAGTAAAATATGATAAAGATTTAGTATTAGTTGGTGATTTATGTGAGAGGTGGGAAGTAAAGAAAGCTGGTAAAGAAATAATATTTTATTTAAGAAAAAATGTGTATTGGCATGACGGAGTAAAATTTACTTCAAAAGATGTTAAGTTTACTTATGAAAAACTTGTGGATCCAAATGTAAGAACACCGTATTCGTCTGATTTTGAACTAATTGAAAAATGCGAAATAATAGATGATTATACGATAAAATTTGTCTACAAAGAACCTTTTGTGCCAGCATTAGAATCTTGGGGAATTGGAATTATTCCGCAACATATCTTTGGCGATCCAAAATATGATTTTAATACACATCCAGCTAATCGTTCTCCAATAGGTACAGGGCCATACAAGTTTGTGAAATGGGTTACTGACGAAAAAATTGAACTTGTCGCAAACGAAAATTATTTTGAAGGAAGACCTTATATACAAAAATATATTTTTAGAATCATACCGGATCAAAGTGTCCAATTTTTAGAATTGTTAAATGAGAGTATTGATTCTATGAATCTTACAGCAGAACAGTATTATGCATATTCTGAATTTTTTAAAAACTACAACAAATTTAGTTATCCATCGTTTTCGTATACATATTTAGGTTTTAATCTTAAAAACCCATTGTTTAAAGATAAAAAAATAAGGCAAGCTATTGCTCATGCTATAAATAAACAGGAAATAATTAATGGTGTTTTATTGAACAAAGGTCAACCTGCAACAGGACCGTTTCCGCCACAATCTTGGGCGTATAACCCTGATGTTAAAGATTTTGAGTATAACTTAGAGAAAGCAAAGAAATTGTTAGAAGAGTGTGGTTGGCATTACAATCCTGAAAAAAATGTTTTGCAAAAAGAGGTTTTTGTTAATGGTAAAAAACAAAATATAGAATTCAGTTTTACCTTGATCACAAACCAGGGTAATAAAGCAAGACAACTTATTGCTGAGATTGTTCAACAACAACTTAAAAAACTTGGTATAAAAGTTGATATATTAGTTTTAGAATGGTCAATTTTCATTAATAACTATATTGTCCCGAGAAATTTTGATGCTGTGATTTTAGGGTGGTCATTATCTCGTGATCCTGACCAGTATTCAATTTGGCATTCTTCACAGAAAAAACCTGGACAATACAATTTTGTTTCTTATGAAAACCCTTTAGTAGACAAGTTGTTAGAAGAAGGGAGGAAAGAATTCAATTTTGAGAAACGAAAAAAAATTTATCAAGAAATACACAGAATTATCCATGATGATATACCATATATATTTTTATATTATCCAGAATCAATGCCTGTTGTTCACAAAAGAATAAAAAATGTAGAACTTACAAAAGCAGGTATCGGATGGAATTTTATTAAATGGTATGTGCCGAAACAACAACAGAAGTATTTTATACAAATGTGATTTTTGTAAAATTGTGTTGACAGATTGAAAATATTATAATATATTAAAATTATACAATGTGATTTTTGTCACATTGTATTGACAAATTGGAAGTTTCAAGATCGATTACAATAATAACAAAAATAACTTTTTTTCAAACTTTAAATTAAAAGGAGGATTTTTTCAAATTATGGCAAAAATACCGTCAGATTTAGAAATAGCACAAAGTATAAAACTTAAACCTATAATTGATATTGCAAAAAATGCTGGTATCTTACCACAAGAAATTGAACAATATGGAGAATACAAAGCTAAAGTAAAACTTGAGATTTTGGAAAGAATAAAAAATAATCCGTTAGGGAAATATATTGATGTTACAGCAATAACTCCAACACCGCTCGGTGAAGGAAAAACTGTTACAACAATAGGTTTATCTTTAGGACTTGCAAAACTTGGTAAAAGAGTTTTTACTTGTATTCGTCAACCTTCGTTAGGACCTGTTTTTGGTATCAAAGGTGGAGCAGCAGGTGGTGGATATTCACAAGTTCTACCAATGGAAGATTTTAATTTACATCTTACAGGCGATGTTCACGCTGTTTCAGTAGCACATAATTTAGCAACTGCGTTTCTTCATAACGCGTTGTATAGAAGACAGATACCTATTGACCCTAAAAAAATTTTGTGGCGTTATGTAGTAGATGTTTCAGAACGATTTTTAAGAAATATAATTATTGGTATAGGTCCTGGTGATGACGGTATCCCTTTAATGAGCGGGTTTGATATCTCAGTAGCGTCAGAAGTTATGGCAATTTTAGCGTTGACAACTTCGCTTAAAGATTTAAGAGAACGCTTAAGTAGAACTGTTTTAGCATTTACTTATGATAACAAACCTGTTACAGCAGAAGATGTAAAAGTAGCAGGTGCAATGACCGTTTTACTTAAAGATGCAATAAAACCTAACCTTCTTCAAACAACAGAATACACTCCTGTATTTGTTCATGCGGGACCTTTTGCAAACATTGCTCACGGGAACAGTTCTATAATTGCAGATCAGATTGCTTTAAGGTTAGCAGAATATGTAGTGACTGAGAGTGGTTTTGGTGCAGATTGTGGTATGGAAAAATTTATGAATATAAAATGTAGATATTCTGGACTTAAACCAGACTGTGTTGTAATGGTAGCAACAATAAGAGCATTAAAAATGCATTCAGGAAAAATTAATGTTGTCCCTGGTAAACCTTTACCTGAAGAAATAACAAAAGAAAATTTATCACTTATAGAAGAAGGATTGTGTAATTTAGAAAAACAGATTGAGAACGCTTTATTGCACGGAGTACCTGTAGTTGTTGCTATTAACAAGTTTGAAACAGATACTGATAAAGAAATAAATTTAGTTATTAAACGAGCAAAAGAGTTTGGTGCTGAAGATGCAGTTGTTTCAGAAGCGTGGGAGAAGGGTGGTGAAGGTGCAAAAGAACTTGCTTGTGCTGTTATAAAAGCAGCAAACAAACCTAACAATTTTAAATTTTTATATCCATTAGATATACCAATTGAAGAAAAAATTCATATTATAGCAACAAAAATTTATGGTGCAAAAAGTGTTGAATATTCTTCTTTAGCAAAAGAAAAAATAAAATTGTTTACAGAGCTTGGTTGGGATAAACTACCAATTTGTATGGCAAAAACCCATCTTTCTCTTTCCCATGATCCTAATTTAAAAGGAAGGCCAAAAGATTTTGTTTTACCAATAAGAGATATTCGTGCATCAATTGGTGCAGGATTTTTATATCCGTTATGTGGCGAGATGAGAACAATGCCAGGGTTGCCTTCAATACCTGCTGGAACAAAAGTTGATATTACAGAAGATGGTAAAGTAGTTGGATTGTTTTAATTAAAAATGAAGATAGCTGTTTCAGGTAAAGGTGGGTCTGGAAAAACAATTTTTTGTGCATCTATTGGTAAAATTTTATCTCAAAAACAAATAGTGTATATGATAGATGCAGACCCTGATGGAAATCTTGGTTTGAATTTAGGGTTTGATGAAGAAGATTTGAAAAAAATTAAGCCTATATCTGAACTTAAAGATCTTATCAAAGAAAGAACACAACAAGATTCTTTTGGATTTTATATTCTTAATCCTGATGTTAGTGATATTCCAGAAAATTATTCTTTAAAAAAAGATAATATTTATCTTTTAATTTTAGGGACGATTAAAAAAGCAGATAGTGGTTGTTATTGTCCTGAGAATACATTTCTAAAATCTTTAGTTTCTCATCTTGTATTAGATAAAAAAGAGGTTGTAGTTATAGACCTTCCTGCAGGGATTGAAGTTTTGACACGTGGTGTTGCAAAAAATGTTGATTGTTTATACATCATAGTTGAACCCACCACAAAAAGTATTCAAACTGCACAACATATTGAAAATTTAGCAAAAGAACTTAAGATACCACAAATAGTTTTTATAGCAAATAAAATAACTTCGTCAAAAGATTTAGATTTTATAAATCAACAGTTGAAAAATAAAATTTATAAAAGTATAAATTATGATACTTTACTTATAGAATTTGAACAAAAAAAGATACCTCTTGAACAAACAAATTTTTTTAATCAGATAAAAAATGAATTTTGTGAAATTCAGGTTAAAACAAACTGAAGATATATACAAGTTGGTAAAAGAAAAAGAGAATTTTGGAATTATTCTTTGTAAAAAATGTTATGAAGAATATAAGTTAACAATTTCGTACGAGTGTATAGAAATAATAAAAGATGTTGCTAAAAAAGAAATAAAATGTTTACCAGTTAACTTCTTATGTAACGATTATCTTAATAAAGAAAAAATTCTTTCTTTTGCTAAAAACATTGATACTATTTGTGTTGCAAGTTGTGGGATAGGGATACAAATTGTTTCTGATATTATAAACAAAGAAGTAATCGCATTGACAGATTCTGTTAAACCAAAAAATTTGTGTTCTTCTGAAAAGTTACTTCATGGTATTTCTATAAATAATGACAGATTTTGTGCAGCATGTGGTGAATGTTGGCTTAACATTACAGGTGGTATCTGTCCTATAACTGAATGTTCAAAATCGTTACTTAATGGACCTTGTGGTGGAGCAAAAAATGGTAAGTGTGAGGTTGATAAAGAAAAAGATTGTGGTTGGGAAAAAATTTTTAATGTTGTAAAACAAAAAGGATATCAAATTGACAAAAAAATAAATATAAGAAATTTTTATAAACAAAAAGTTTCTGATTCACTCCAAGAAACAAAAGAAAATGTTTATTTTAGGATTGAAACTTTTTATGGTGGTCTTCATCTGCAAGAAAAAAAAGAGTTAACTGAAAATTATAAGATACAAAAATTTTTTTTAGAACCACAAATTGTAAAAATTTTCCTTTCCCAACATACAGGGAAACCTGCACAACCTATTGTAAAAAATAACGATAAAGTTTACATTGGTAGCAAACTTGCTTCTGCTGACGGGTTCATATCTTCAAATATCCATTCAAGTGTTTCTGGTAAAATTTTAGAAATAAAAGAAGAATTTCATCCTATTATACAAAAATTTCTTCCTGCTATAATAATAGAAAATGATGGACAAAATAAATTTGATCCAAATATTTCACCAAATTCAAACTGGCAACAGTTAGATAAAGAAAAACTGTTATCAATAATTTTAGATAAAGGTATAGTTGGGTTAGGTGGAGCTGTTTTTCCAACACATGTGAAACTTTCTCCACCAAAACCTGTTGATACATTACTTATAAATGGTTGTGAATGTGAACCTTATATAAATGTGGATAACAGAATCATGATTGAATTTACAAAAGAATTGGTTGAAGGAATTGAAATTGTAAAAAAAATTTTAGGAGTAAAAAATGTTATAGTTGCTGTGGAAGATAATAAACAAGAAGCAATAAATAATCTCTCTCAGTTTAAGAATAGTTTTGAAATTGTAAGTTTGAAAACAAAATATCCACAAGGTGCTGAAAAAATTTTAATAAAAAAAGTTTTGGGCAGAGATGTGCCTTATGGAGGATTACCATTTGATGTAGGTGTCGTTGTACAAAATGTTTCAACAATATATGCTATATATAATGCTGTTGTTTTGGGTTTACCATTGATTGAAAGAGTTGTCACAATATCAGGAGAAACTGAATTTGTTAAAAAATATGGTAATTTTATTATAAAAATTGGCACACCTATAAAAGATATTATAAAATCATGTTTTAATGAAAAAATATCTGTATTAAAACTTTCAGGATATATGATGGGAGTTGAATTAAAAAATTTTGATACATATACTGTGAAAGCAATAAATTCTATTTTAGCAGTTAAGAAAAGATTGGGATATGAAAAAATTAATACTTGTATAAAATGTGGAAGATGTGTAGATGTATGTCCTTTAGAACTTGAACCATTAGAATTTGTGTTTTCATATCAGACAAACAACTTTTCAGATCTTGAAAAGTTAGGTATTAAAAAATGTATTGAATGTGGTTGTTGTGAGTATATTTGTTCATCAAAGATACCTATTGTTGAGATGATCAAAAGTTTGAAACAAAGGTGTTAAGTAAATAACGGAGTAATTTAAAATGTTTAGTTTAAAAATAAAAAAACAAGAAGTCCTTGATTTAATAAATAAAGAAAAATTTTTTATTTTAATTTGTGAAGGATGTAATGAAGTAAAATTTATAAGAGATGAGGTTTTGAGTTTTATAAAAAATTTACCTAAAGAAAATATTTTAGGTTATGAAGTTTTAGATTATTTGTGTAATGAGAATTTTGTGAAATTGTATATTACTGAACTTACTGAAAAAATAAATTCTGTGGATAGTATTTTAATTTTTTCTTGTGGTGTAGGTGTGGCTACAGTTGCAAAAAATACTGATAAAAAAGTTTTTGTTGGATGTGATACTTTTTATATTACAGGATACAAAGGTGTAAATGTTCCATATTATGCTAAATATGATTGTGCTCTATGTGGGGATTGTTATTTAAATTACACTGCTGGTATCTGTCCAATAACATCGTGTTCAAAATCTCTTCTTAACGGACCTTGCGGCGGTGCAAAAAATGGTAAGTGTGAGGTTGATAAAGAGAAAGACTGTGGTTGGGAAAAAATTTTTGAGA
>CAZFSG010000003.1:16146-19774 GCA_964521665.1 uncultured Elusimicrobia bacterium | reverse complement strand
ACTATTTTTAAAATCTTTAGAAAATATGAAAGGACAGATTTTATGAAACTAAAAGATTTGTTTTACAAAAAGTTTGTTATAACGTCAGAGATTGGTCCACCAAAAGGATGGCAAGTTAATCATTTGATTGAAGAAGCAAAAAAATATTTAAAAGAAAAAGTTGATGCAATAAATGTTACTGATAATCAGTCATCGGTTATGCGGTTTGGTTCTTTAGGTATGTGTATCCTGCTTAAGCAGAACGGTTTTGAACCGATATATCAAATTACCTGTAGAGACAGAAACAGGCTTGCTTTACAGTCAGATATATTAAATGCTGCTGCTTTTGGTATTGAAAACCTTCTTTTGTTAACTGGAGACCATACTGTTTTAGGTGACCACAAAGATGCAAAACCTGTATTTGATTTAGATTCAGTTTCTTTGATCTATACTGTAAAAAGATTAATGGAAGGATATGATCTTGCAGGAAACAAACTTGATGGTGAACCACCAAGTTTTTGTATAGGAGCGGTTGTTTCACCTGAAGCAGAACCTCTTGACCCACAATTGTTTAAAATGGAGAAAAAAATTTTAGCTGGAGCAGAGTTTTTTCAAACACAACTTGTTTTTAATCCTGAAAAATTTATAAATTTTATGGAGATTGTTAGAAAAAATTTTGGTAAAATTCCTGTTCTTGCAGGGATAACAATACTTAAATCTGTTGGTATGGCAAAATATATGAACGAAAATGTTGCTGGAGTATATGTTCCTGAACATTTAATTGAAGAATTAAAAAAAGATAAAGAAAAAACAAAGGCTGGACAAACTGGTGTTGAAATTGCAGCAAAAATTATTAATGATATAAAACAATATTGTGATGGGATTCATATTATGCCGTTAGGTTGGGATGATAAAGTACCACAAGTTTTATCTTTAGCAGGTTTATAAGTATATTTTTGGTTCTGTTAACTAAGAACGATGTTCTTTGAGATACAAAAAATTATAATTTGGTAGCTGCATGTTTTAACCTGCGCATATTATTTGTAGTTGCAAACCTTGGTTTGCTCATAGTAGTTGCAGACCTTGGTCTGCAAAAATATAGCAAAGCAAGCTTTGCGACTACAATTTTTATTTATTTTGAAATACAACAACATGGTTGTTGCATTTCAAAGGGTATAATTATTGGTAGCCGCAGGCTTTATCCTGCGTATTTTACGCACCATGAAAAGGGGACTGCTACTGATAGATTTTTTTGTAGGTTTATAAGTATATATTTTTAGGAGGGTTAATTATTATGGTTGAAATAAAAACAGAAGATAAAGCAACATTGGAAACAAAAAAATTTGCAGAAGAACTTAATCTTGAAACAATCTGGGAAAGATATTTAGCACAACTGCCACAATGTGGGTTTGGACAGTTAGGATTATGTTGTAAAAACTGTAATTTTGGCCCGTGTAGGATAGATCCTTTTGGTGAAGGACCAAAAGTAGGTGTTTGTGGCGCAGACGCAGATGTTATTGCTGCAAGAAATCTTCTAAGACATACAGCAGCTGGTGCTGCTTGTCATTCAGACCATGGTAGAGAAATTGCACAAACATTACTTTTAGTAGCAGAAGGTAAAGCAAAAAATTATACAATCAAAGATGAGGCAAAACTCAAATCTGTAGCAAAAGAGTTTGATATACAAGTGGATAACAAACCTGTATTTCAAATAGCAAAAGAACTTGCATTAAAAATCCTTGCAGAATTTGGTCAACAAGAAGGCGAACTAACTTTTATGAAAGTAAGACCGCCTGAGAAACAAAAAAAGATTTGGCGTGAAAACAAAATTATGCCCCGTGGGATAGATATAGAAATTGTTGAAGCGATGGCAAGAACACATATGGGTGTAGATAACGATTATAAAAACTTGTTACATCATACAATGAAGACAGCGCTTGCTGATGGTTGGGGAGGGTCAATGGTAGCAACTGAACTTTGTGATATATTATTTTCTTCTCCAAAACCAATCCGTGGGAAGGTTAATCTTGGTGTGTTAAAAGAAAATATGGTTAATATTGTTGTTCATGGTCATGTTCCGCTGTTATCAGAAATGATTGTTGAAGCAGCAAAAGATAAAGAACTTATAGAACTTGCAAAAAAACTTGGTGCTGAAGGTATTAACATTGCAGGTATCTGTTGTACAGCAAACGAAATACTTATGCGTAAAGGTATTCCTGTTGCAGGTAATATGTTGCAGCAAGAATTAGCAATAGCAACAGGTGTAGTTGATGCAATGGTTGTAGATATTCAATGTGTAATGCCTGGTTTAAAAGAAATATCAAAATGTTATCATACAAAACTTATTTCTACACATCCAAAAGGTAAGTTTGTTGGTATGGAATATATTGAATTTAATGAAGAAGATGCACTAAATGTTGCAAAAGAAATTGTTAAAAAGGGAGTTGAAAATTTTGTTAACAGAAAAAAAGAGCTAGTAAAAATACCTAACGAAACAAAAGACCTTATTGCTGGCTTTACAACAGAATACATCCATTACATGCTAGGTGGGAAGTATCGTTCAACATATAGACCTTTAAACGATGCTATTCGCGACGGAAGAATCAGAGGTATAGCAGGTCTTGTAGGATGTAACAACCCGAAATTGTTTTCTGGACAATCACATGTTATTTTAGCAAAAGAACTTATAAAAAAAGATGTGCTTGTAGTTGAGACAGGTTGTGCTGCAATAGAATGTGCAAAAGCAGGACTTTTAACACCAGAGGCTGCATTTGAGTTTGCAGGTAAAGGATTAAAGGAAGTTTGTGAAGCAGTTGGTATCCCACCTGTGTTACATTTAGGTTCTTGTGTTGACAATTCAAGAATACTTACTGCATGTTGTGAGATAGTTAAAGAAGGTGGTATTGGGAATTCTTTAGATGAACTTCCTGTAGCAGGTGCTGCATTTGAATGGTATTCTGAAAAAGCTATAGCAATAGGATGGTATTTTGTTGCTTCTGGCGCACTTGTAGTTTTTGGTACACCGTTTCCTGTTACAGGGTCAAAAAATGTAGTTAAGTTCTGTACTGAAGATGTTGAAAAAATCACTGGTGGTAAATGGGTTTTTGAACCAGATCCTATAAAGGCAGCAGAAATTATGATTGAACATATAAATAAAAAAAGAGAACAACTTAAACTTAAACCAATGATGTATGAATAATATAGCAATAAATAACACAAAAAAATGAAAAAAATAAAAATTGATATAAAAAAATGTGTTGGATGTAAAAGTTGTGAGATAGCATGTGCTGTTGAACATTCAAAAACAAAAAATGTTTTTACTGCAATTTATGAAGAACCTCTGCCTATATCACGACGAAAAGTAGAGTATACCAACGGTATAATAATTTCAGATGCATGTCATCATTGTGAAGAAGCGTTATGTGTTAGTGCATGTATGTCCCAAGCAATGTATAAAGATAAAGATGGTACTACTCAACATGATGAGACAAAATGTGTTGGCTGTTGGATGTGTATAATGGTATGTCCATTTGGTGCTATTAAAAGAAAAGAAAAAATTGTTGTAAAATGTGACCTTTGCAGAGAAAGAGAAACACCAGCATGTGTTGAATCTTGTCATACAAAAGCACTTGAAGTTGTAAATTTATAA
>CAZFSG010000003.1:0-16046 GCA_964521665.1 uncultured Elusimicrobia bacterium | reverse complement strand
ACCAGCATGTGTTGAATCTTGTCATACAAAAGCACTTGAAGTTGTAAATTTATAACCATTTAAATTAGATTATGGTAACTAAAAATAATGTTCTTTGAGATACGATACAAAAAAGTTATAATTTGGTAGTCGCAGGCTTTAGCCTGGGTAATTAATTTTGCTTATTTTTAATTTTTTGTCCACGCAAATTGCAGGATTTCCATAAACATTTAATTAAACGAGGTAAGAAATTATGAAGTATTTAATTATTGGTATTTCAGCAGCAGGTATCTCTGCAATAGAATCTATAAGGGATATAGATAAAAAATCAGAAATTGTTGCTGTTACCGAAGAAGATTACCCACATGTGTATTCAAGATGTTTACTTTCATATTATCTTGCAGGTGATATACCTGAAGAAAAAATAAAATATCGTGACGATAATTTTTTTAAAGAAAAAAATGTAGAAGTGATCTTTGGAAAAAAAGTTGAAAAAATTGTCCCAGAAAGAAAAATTGTTTTATTGTCAACTGGTGAAACTATCCAATATGATAAACTTCTTATAGCGACAGGTGCAAAGTCTAAAATGGAAGAGATACCTGGCAAAGATCTCTTTGGTGTATTTGGTCTAAGAAATGTAAAAGATGCAAAAAATATATTGAGTATAATACCAAAATGTAAGGAAGCAGTAATACTTGGCGGTGGACTTATAGGTCTTCGTGCAGCATATGCGTTGGTTAAACGAGGAATAAAAGTTACAGTTGTAGTTAAGTCACCACATATTCTTTCACAAATTGTTGCAAAAGAAGAGGCTGAAATTGTCCAACAACATGTTGTAAAAAACGGGATAAATATTTTAACAAATCTTGCTGCAAAAGAAATTGTTTCTGTTGGTGAAAACTTAGTTGTTATTTTGGAAAACAATGAAAAACTTTTTTCTCAGTTAGTTATTGTTGGGAAAGGTGTTCAACCAAATATTGAACTTGTAAAAGATACTGATATAAAAACAAATTATGGAATTGTTGTAAACGAATATTTACAAACAACAGTTGATAATATTTATGCAGCAGGCGATGTTGCTGAATATTATGATATTACTACAAAAGAATATACAATAAATGCATTATGGCCAAACGCTGTAATACAAGGAAAAATTGCAGGGGTCAACATGGTTGAAGGAAATATTAAAAAATACGATGGTACTTTAGCAAATAATTCTATTGACTTTTTTGGTTTACCATTGATCTCTTGCGGGATTACAAAACCTAAAACAAAAGAGTTTGAAGTTCTTGTAAAAAAAGATGTAAGAAAAAATTTTTATAAAAAAATAGTAATAAAAGATAACATTATTTTAGGATTTGTGCTTATTGGAAAAATAGAAAATGCAGGTGTCTACCGAGAACTTGTTCGCAAACAAGTTGATATTTCTTTAATTAAACATCAGGTTTTAGATGAAAATTTTGATTTCTCAAATGTAATCCCATTAATAAATCAACAAAGAGAAAGGTTTAAAGAAAAAGAATTTAATGAAATAGTATTATAAGGTACTGTTAATTAAAAATTCTGTTCTTTGAGATGCAAAAATTGCAACAACATGGTTATTGCAATCCAAAATTTTTTTAGTTATTTTGGAGTGCAATAACCGCGTTATAGCTAAAAATTGCAAAAGGTAAGTTTAGTTATTGGTAGTCGCAGACTTTAGCCTGCGTAATAATTGCAATAACCGCGTGATTGCTAAAATTGCAATAACGTGTTGTTGTGGTCCAAAAGAATTTGTATTCGCTAATTTTAATTAGTGCTTGTTTAATCCGCTGATATAAAATCAGCGGATACAATAGTAGTAATTTGTAGTAGCAGACTTGGTTTGCAGAAAATAAAGCAAAACAAGCTTTGCAACTACAATTTTTTAATTTATTTTGCCAGTGGCAAACCTTCGTGTGCAAAAAATGTAATTTGTCTTGAATGTGAAGATGCATGTGAAATTACAAAAGAAGTGCAACAACCATGTTGTTGCAGTGCAAAATGTAATTTTAATTTTTGGTAGTTGCAGGCTAAAGCCTGTGGCTACCATGAACTGTGCTTTGTTGTCCACGCAAATTATAGAGTTGTTTATAAATATCCTAAAATAGTTACCAAAACTTATTATAACAGGAGGGAAATTTAATATGTCGAAATTTATTGCAACACAAGCAATTAGAGGTGCAAAAAAAATTGTCTCACAAGCAGAAGAAATGTTAAAAAAAGCAATATTAGAGAAAGGTGAGAGTCAAAAAGTTCAGTTTCCAGATACTGCGTTTTATTTACCGATGTGTTATGCATTGTTAGGATACGAAGTTAAAACATTAAAAGATATGTATGTTCCGTTGAACGAAGCAAAATCTCTTCTTCATGAAGAACCGTCTGATAATCTATGGTTACCATATTTAGGTCCTACACTTGACAGTGGTATTGCAACACTTTTAGCAGAAGAAATTATTACTGCTATACGATATCTTTACAATGAAGAACCGCAGCCTGACTGTGAAGGTTTTTTTTCTGATACAATTTTAAGAACTTTAGGAATCCAATTAGTAGATGGTAGGTTGCCTGGTTTTGCAGCAATACTTGGTTCTACTTCTGATAATCAAACAGCAGTAGAAATTGTCCGAGAGTTGCAAAAAAGACAAATATTAGTTTTTGTAGGTTCTTCATCCAACGGAAAATCAATAATTGACCAATTAAAACAAGAAAATGTTGAGATGGGTTGGGAAACTTATATTGTTCCTTATGGGAGGGACACGATAACTGCGATATATCCGTTAAACTGGGCAATAAGAGCAGCATTAACTTTTGGTGGAATAAAACCTGGTAATGCAAAACAAGCATTGCTTTATTGTAAAGAACGAGTGTTTGCGTTTGCAATAACTTTAGGTCCGCTTGATGAAGAGAAATGGGCAACAGGTGCAGGTGCTATAAACTTAGGATTTCCTGCAATTGCTGATACTGATGTTCCAGAAATTCGTCCAACAGGAATATGCACTTATGAACATGTGGTTAAACAACTTGACCACAAAAAAATTGTGCAAACAGCAGTAGATGTTCGTGGATTAAAAGTTAGAGTAAGAGAAGTTGATATACCGGTAGCGTTTTCTTCGGCATTTGAAGGTGAACGTGTAAGAAAAGAACAGACATTTGTAGAGTTTGGTTCAAAATATTCAAAATCGTTTGAGTTGTTGATAACAAAGAATTTAGACGAAGTTGAAGATGGTAAAATTGAACTTATAGGTCCTGATATAGACCAAATGGGATATACTCTTGACTCTCCAGAATTACCTTTTGCAATGCCGTTAGGATTGATTGTAGAAGTTGCTGGTAAAAAAATGCAGAAAGATTATGAATCTATTGTTGAACGACAGATACATCATTATTTAAATTTTGCAATGGGAATTTTTCATATGGGACAGAGGGACCAAAACTGGATAAGAATATCAAAACAAGCATATAAGTCAGGATTTCGTCTTAAACATTTAGGTAAAATTTTACATTTTGGTCTTCATGAACACTTTCCTGCATTGATTGATAAATTACAAGTTAAAATTATAACTGAGGAACACAAAGTTAATGAATTACTACAAGAAGCAAGAAAAATTTATGAGGAACGTGATGAACGTCTTGCAGGTCTTACTGACGAAGCAGTTGATACATTTTATTCTTGTACATTATGTCAGAGTTACGCACCGAACCATGTTTGTGTTATCACACCTGAAAAGTTGGGATTATGCGGAGCTTATAACTGGTTTGATGGTAAAGTTGCATATGAGATAAATCCGAAAGGTATGAACCAACCTATACCAAAAGGTAGATGTATCGATCCGATAAAAGGTGAGTGGGAAGGTGTAAACGAGTTTGTATATAAGTATTCTAACAAAGCTGTGGAAAGATTTTGCAATTATTCAATAATGGAGTATCCTACAACATCCTGCGGATGTTTTGAATGTATAATAGCAATTTTGCCAGAGTGTAATGGGTTCATGGTAGTAAATCGTGGATATACCGGGATGACACCTATAGGAATGACATTTTCTACATTAGCAGGTTCAGTAGGTGGTGGGAACCAGACACCGGGTTTTTTAGGTGTAGGCAGACTTTATCTTTTAAGCAAAAAATTTTTAGTTCCGGAGGGTGGGTTAAAACGAATTGTATGGATGACAAAAGAGTTGAAAGAATTTTTAGGTGAGAAACTCAAAAAACGTTGTGAGGAAATTGGTGAACCAGATTTAGTAGACAAAATTGCTGATGAAACTATTACAACTGATGCTCAACAGTTGCTTGAGTATCTCACAAAAGTTAACCATCCAGCATTATCTTTACCACCATTAGTATAACATTTCTATGCAATATCTAAATACTACAATAAAAAAATATTTGGATGATCTTGCATCAAATTTACCAGCGCCTGGTGGTGGTTCCGCTTCTGCTTTAGTTTCTTCGGCAGGCGTGTGTTGTTTGTTAATGGTAGCAAATTTTACTGTTGGTAAAAAAGGGTATGAGTCTGTCCAAGAAGAAATAAAAAATATAATTGCTGAATTAACAAAAAACAAGGAAGAGTTAGAAAAATATATAGACAAAGATGTTGAAGCGTATAACGAGGTTGTTTCAGCGTTTAAACTTCCTAAAAATACACCAATAGATATAGAGATAAGAGAAAAAAAAATTCAAGAAGTAATTAAAAATGCTGCTTTAGTAGCGTTTGATGTTATAAAACTTTCGCATAAAAGTTTAGTTTTTGCTGAAAGACTTTTGGAAATTGGTAATAAAAATTTAATTACGGACATTGCTTGTGGTGTCTTATTTTTATCAGCAGGGATACATGCTGCAAAATATAATGTGTTAATAAATTTAAAAAGTATAAAAAATACTTTGTTTGTGAAAGAGATTAAAAAAGAGGTTAAAAAAATTATGACTGATACAAAAATAATTTCTAAAAAAGTATTAGAAAAAATAAACTTATAAACTTATGAAAATACAAGAGGTTAAAACAGAAATTATTGCTGGAATAACTACATTTATGACAATGTCGTATATTTTGTTTGTGAACTCGCAGATACTTTCAGATTGTGGTATGGATAAAACAGCAGTAATGATAGCAACAGCATTATCTTCTGCAGTTGCTACAATATTTATGGGTTTGTATACAAACTATCCGTTTGCATTAGCACCTGGTATGGGGCTTAACGCATATTTTGCATATAGTGTATGTAAATCATTGGGAGTAAGTTGGGAAGTAGCACTTGGTGCTGTTTTTTTAGATGGTGTTATGTTTTTAATAATTTCTATTTTACCAATAAGAGAAAAAATTTTTAAAGAAATCCCATTGTCTGTTAAACTTGCGGTAAGTAGTGGGATAGGATTGTTTATTGCTTTTATAGGATTACAACATGCAGGTATCGTTATTAGTTCTGAGTCAACAATGCTACAACTTGGTGATATTAAATCATCATCAGTTTTATTAACTTTAGTAGGTTTATTTTTTGCTGTAGTTTTAATGATAAAAAGAGTTAAAGGCGCATTGCTTTACTCTATTTTTTTATTGACAGTTTTAGGTGTTTTTATAAAACAACCTGACGGTTCTCCAATAACTGTACTGCCTGAAAAATTTGTTGCTGTACCTTCGTTTGAAATTTTTTCAAGAACATTTTTGAAATTAAAAATTTTAGATGCCTTAAGTTTAGGATTAATAACAATAATTTTTACATTCACTTTTGTTGATATGTTTGACACTATAGGCACAGTAGTTGGTCTTTCAGCAAAACTTAATATTCTTCAGCCAAACGGTTCTTTTCCAAAAGCAGGTAAGGTGTTAACTTGTGACGCAATAGGAACAATCTTTGGTGCGTTGTGTGGAACATCGACTGTGACAACTTATATAGAGAGTGCAGCAGGTATCTCTGAAGGAGGTAAGACAGGTTTAACTTCAATAGTTGTGGGGATCCTATTTTTGTTATCAATATTTTTTTGGCCTATTACAATATGTATACCAAAACAAGCAACAGCGCCAGCATTGATAATTATTGGTTTTTTAATGTTAGAACCATTGTTAAAAATTAATTTTGACGATCTTACAGAAGGATTACCCGCATTTTTGACCCTTTTATTGATGCCACTGACATATAGTATAGCAAACGGGTTAATTTTTGGTATTATATCATATGTTGTAATAAAAATCTTGACAGGAAAACTAAAAGATGTTTCATTAACAATGTTAATATTATCTGTAGTGTTTATCTTGTATTTCATACTTAAATGAAAATAAATTTTAAAGATGAGAAATTTTGTACTGTTTTTAGTTTGGTTATAAACTTTATTTTGTTTATCATAAAATTTTTGGCAGGGATTATTGGGAAAAGCCAAACAATGATTGCTGATTCTATACATTCGTTATCAGACGAAGTTGCAACTTTTGTAGTTCTTATTTCATTAAAGTATTCAAAAAAACCACCTGATAAAAACCATCCATACGGACATGGTAATATAGAAGTTATCACAGCATTTTTTGTTTCACTACTAATTTTGATAACAGGAATATTTTTAGGATATTCTGCTATACATACGATTGTGCATAAACATTATGTTGTTCCTGAAACAATAACAATATACATTGCAATTTTGTCTATTATAACAAAAGAGTTGTTATTTAGATACACATATTTTGTAGGTAAAGATTTAAATTCTTCTATGATTATAGCAAATGCATATGACCACAGGTCAGATGCATTATCTTCAGTAGGAGCGTTAGTTGCTATACTTGCAGCAAAAGTTGCTTTACCAATAGTGGATCCTATCGGAGGTATAATTATTTCATTATTTGTATTAAAAATGGGGATGGATGTTTTGAAAGAAAATGTTTTTATAATTATGGATACTGTACCATCACAAAAAGTTCAATCTGATGTTGAACATTTAATTTCAAATGTTAATGGTGTAAAAAATTTTTCTTTTGCAAAAATACATCCTGTAGGACGATATTTCTTTATTGAAACAGAAATTTTGGTTGATAAACAACTAACTTTAGAAGAAGCACATAGTATTGCAGAAGAAGTGAAAACGGTACTTAAGACACATATTCCACAAATTAAAGATGTTGTTGTTCATATAGAACCACAGTAATAAATATTATTTATAATTTTGTAGTCGCGGACTTCCTGCGTGATAATTGCACCAACATGGTTGTTGCAGTCCAAAAAAAATTTGTATTCGCTAATTTTAATTAGCGCTGATATAGACGCTGATGTGAAATCAGCGGATACAATATGGTAAGTAGTAGTAATTTTGTCAACGAAAAACGCAACCTAAAAGTTTCGGCTACCGATAGATTTCAGATTGTGTATTATTTGTAACTGCAGGCTTTAGCCTGCGTAATTAATTTTACTATGGAGGGGAAATCATATGGCGGAACAAAAAAGACATATAATTTCAGCGTTAGTATACAACAAACCAGGTGTGTTAGCACGTATCTCAACATTGTTTGCTGCAAGAGGATACAATATTGATTCTTTAGCAGTGGGCGAAACTGACAATCCAGAAATTTCTCGGATGACAATAGTAGTTCGTGGTGATGAAAAAATTTTAGAACAAGTTGAAAAACAATTAAACAAAATTATTGATGTAATAAAAGTATATGAATTTTCAAAAGTTGCCCATGTTGAACGCGACCTTGTTTTAGTAAAAGTTAATGCTACAAATAAAACACGTGCTGAAATTATAGAAATAGCAGAAATTTTTCGGGCAAAAATTGTTGATGTTTCACACCAAACACTTGTTTTTGAGATAACAGGTGATGAAGACAAAATTTCTGCGTTTGTTAATTTACTTAAACCTTATGGAATAAAAGAACTTGTAAGGACTGGCGTTATAGCGATAGCACGTGGATAAATTTAAACATTGTCTGAAAAACAATTAGTTAGCCATAAGATGAGAGTAATTGAAAGAGATGAATTTGTAAATAAAATAAAATCTTTGTTAATACAGATACAATATTGTCTCCCAGAAGATTTTTTATATGCAATAAAAGAAGCAATTAAAACTGAAAAAAATGACTTAGCAAAAGATGTGTTATTTAAAATTTTAGAAAATGCAAATTATTCTTCAGCCACTAAACTTCCTTTATGTCAAGATACAGGTTTCCCAATAATATTTATAAAAATAGGTAAGAATATATCTTTTAGTTTTGATTTAATTTCTGAAATTAACAAAATTGTGCAAGAAGTATATGAAGAAGAAAAATTACGTAAATCTTGTGTTGTGGATCCACTAAAAAGAGCTCCTTTAACACATTGTTGTTTTGTGAGTACCGAATATATTGAAGACAATGAAAGATGTATTGTTGAAACTTTAATTCGTGGTGGTGGATCTGAAAATACTTCTTTTTCAACTATGTTTTTACCCACTACTGAATTTGATAAAATAATAAATTATATTATTGATACAACTATTGAATCTTTACCTTTCACATGTCCACCTGTAATTTTAGGTATAGGTATAGGAGGTAGTGTAGAACAAAGTATGTTGTTAGCAAAAAAAGCATTGTTTAGAAAAATAAATGTTAGAAACAAAAATAGTTTTTATGCTGAAGTTGAAAAATATATCAAAGATAAAATAAACATGTCAAATATAGGACCGTTGGGTCTCGGCGGGAAAACTTCTGTGTTAGATGTATTTATAGAAACAGCACCGACACATATCGCTACTTTACCTGTAAGTTTTGTTTTACAGTGTCATTCTTTACGTCGTGGCAGTGTAGTTATATAAGTTGTTATTTTGTTGGTAGGAAAAATTTTTGTTTAAAAAAGTTATTTTAAATGAATGAATATTATATAAACCTACCATTGAAGGATAGTTATGAATTAGAAAAACTTAAGATTTTTGACAAATTATTTCTTAATGGCGAAATTTATGTTTTTCGTGACCAGGTTCATAAAAAAATTTATTTAGGTGAAACAAAACAAATAGAATCGTTTAATTTTTTAAACTCAGCTGTATATTATTGTGCGTCAACACCTAAGAAAAGTATTTTTGTAGTAGGTTCTTGTGGGCCAACTTCTTCTTATCGTATGGATGAATATACAGAAGCAGTATTAAAACTTGGGTTCAAAATTATGGTTGGCAAAGGATATAGAAATGACAATGTTATTTCGTTATGTAAACAATATAAGGCAATATATTGTATAACTTATGGTGGTTGTGGAGCGTTGTTGAACAAGTTTGTGATTTCTTCAGAACTTGTTGCTTATAAAGAACTTGAAACAGAAGCTATGTACAAATTTGTTATTAAAAACTTTCCTGTGTTTGTAGCAATAGATATTTTTGGAAATGCTATTTGGAAAGTCAAATCTTGAATTTGAGAATTAAATTTAATAAAAATACAACAATGCCGGAGTAGCTCAGTGGTAGAGCATCCCGCTCGTAACGGGAAGGTCGTGGGTTCAATCCTCACCTCCGGCTAAAAAAATAGAGAGAGTTTATAGGGTTATTGAGTTTATTATTTAAAAACTTCTATAATATTATTGATTATTGGGCAGGTGGCGGAGTGGACAATCGCAGCAGACTGTAAATCTGCCGCCCGTAGGGGCTACGTAGGTTCGAATCCTACCCTGCCCATTTAAACAGGGTTTGAGAGTGTCTTGGGTTGTAGAGTGTGAGAGTTATAGAGTTAATAGGGGTAATTGAGTTTATAGAGTTTGTGAGTTTATAAGGGTTTTCAACTATGAACTAATTAAACTCTATAACTCATTAACTCACTAACTTATAAACCCAACAACCTATTAACTTTTATAATGCGGGAGTAGTTCAGTTGGTAGAACATCTGCCTTCCAAGCAGAATGTCGCGGGTTCGAGTCCCGTCTCCCGCTTAGAAAAGAAAATTAAAAAATTTTTTAAAAATTTTGTTGACAAATTACAAAAAAATGTTTTATATATGTTAGTAGGAGGGGAATGGATATAGAAAAATTATTTATCTCTAAATGAGAAAAATATTTTATTCATTAAAAAAATTGTTATCACAAAAAGTAACGTTGATGTTTGTATTCCATACTACTTATGGTCCTATAAAGAAACACTTTTCAATAGCCTTCCTTTTATTTTTACTTTTTTTATGGACATTATTTACTGGCATTTCAGTATTTTTTGCTACAAGACATATAGATTATTGGTCTGCTAAAATAAGAGCTGCTGTTTTAGGGACAAAATATGAGTATTTAAATAAAGAACTTTCGAAAGCATGGGAACTACTTGCTAAAGTTGAAGAGAATGACCGTGCAATTCGTAAACTTTTAGGGATGAAATCGAAAAAAGAAATTATTGTAAACTCACCTGAGTTACTTAACCAAGGTGGTCCTTTAATACAGCAAACAAAATTTTTGCAACAAGTTAGTAAATCACTGGAAGAGGTTAGTTTAATAGATTTTAAAACACAGTTCGCTTTGATACAAAAATATGTACAACAACAAATTGAAAGTTATAACGAGATATGTAACTACATAAATTTGCAAAAAGAACTTTATAAATATACACCGTTAATTTGGCCTTGTTATGGTAGAGTAACATCACCTTTTGGGTTAAGAAGACATCCTGTATATGAATTTGAACATTTTCATACAGGGATTGATATAGCAAACACACCAGGGACAAAAATTTATGCTACTGCTGATGGTGTAGTAAAATATACTGGTTGGTTAGAAGGATATGGCAAAGTTGTAGTTGTTGAACATAAGTTCGGTTATGTAACAGTTTATGGCCACTTATCATCTATAAAAGTTAAACAAGGTCAAAAAGTAACCCGCGGCGAAACTATAGGTCTTATGGGAGAAACTGGGACAACTACAGGTCCACATCTACATTATGAAGTTTGGAAAGATAACAAGTTATGTAATCCGATAAAGTTTGTTAATATAGAAGATTTTTTTAAAGGATAAAAAAAAATTTTTTTGTTGAAACATACACTTATATTTTAAAAGGAGAATGATAATCTATGTTTGGCAAAAAAGAACATTCAGCACCAAAAGAAATTGAAACAATAATTGGTGAAAACACACATTTTCAAGGAACAATAAAATCAAAAGGTTCAATACGTATTGATGGGAGGTTAGAAGGAAGTATTGTTGAAGCAAGTCAAGTAATTGTTGGCCAAAAAGGATATGTTCAGGGTGATATAACTGCACATTCAGTAATTATTGGTGGTAAAGTTAATGGTAATGTTACTGCTATTGAAAGTATAGAAATACAACCTGGTGCACAACTTTTAGGTGATATTCATACATCAACACTTGCAATAGGTGAAGGTGCTGTTTTTGAAGGACATTGTGTTATGACTTCTGAAAAAACAAAGGTTATTGAGTTAGAAAAAGAAATGCCAACAATTTCTTCTCGTAGAATGTAAAAATTTTTAAAATAAAGCTAACAAAATTATATCTAAAACTTCAGAAATATATGGTAAAAGAAAAATAGTAACAATAGTACCCCAAAAAATCTCGCCTAAAACAAATTTTGTATCAAACTTAAATTTGTCTAACAAAATATAATTCATTATTGCTGAAGGAAGAATAGATACTAACACTAAAACTTTTACAAACTCTTTCTGTAAAGAAATAAAATTCTTTATAACTAAAAAAGTACATATCGTTATAACGAAAATAAATATAATCCGTGCTATTGTCACAAATATATGAACTCTTATATGTTCAAAAACATTTTTCAATCTAAGAGTGGAACCAATAAAAATCAACATTAATGGCGAAATTATCTTAGATAAAAAATTGTTAATTGTTAATAAATATTCAGGTATACTAACATTATTGATTTTTAATAAATATCCTAAAACAGAAACATAGACTATGGGTGATGTGAATAAAAAATAAATAAATTTTAACGATGGTGCCAACATATATATTCCTAATGTAAACTGTATCAAAGTTACAATTATTGAATAAATTATTGTATAATTCACAACATTTTGTGATACAAAATATTCTGTAACTGGTATACCGAGATAAATCGTGTTCATAAAACTTAAAGTGAAAAACATTTCTTGGAATACAAAATCTTGGCGTGATAATAAAAATTTACTAATTATGTATGAAACAAATATTACAATAAGAAAAACTGTAATTATACTAAAGAAAACTTCTTTGCTGATATAAGATGTCCATATTTTTATACCAACAAAATATGGAGTGAATATGTATACAACAAAAGTGGAAAATAAACCATATATTTTTTTACTATTTACAAAATCAATTTTTGATAATAAAAATTTAAGAAGTACTCCGATAAAAAGCCAAAAATATATTTTTATTGACACAAAAACAAGTTTTTCCATAATAACTTGATTTTAATTATAAATTTTTTATATATAATATCAACATTTTGGAACAAAAAATGTTATGAGAATCAAAATTAGTCCTAACAGAATGAATTTGTTGAAACTACGTAAAAGATTAAAATTTGCACTTCGTGGACATAAACTATTAAAAGATAAACAAGAACAACTGTCAAAAGAATTTAATAACATTATTGGAAATCTTATACAGTTAAGGAAAGAAATAGATACACTTTCTCAAGAGTTATATTCTTATATAAAAGAAATCATTAAATATAAATCTAAACAATCAATAGAATCATATTTTAATATGTTAAACAAACATCTAAACTTACACACAAAGTTTGTTCCTACATCTAAATATAACATTAAATATACAGAAATAAAATTAGAATATGACAAACCTAAAACTTCAGTATCTCTTTTTGACTCAGACCCATATCTTAATTATGTTTCAACAAAAATTTTAAAATTGTATGAATTGGTAATACAACTTGCAAATATAGAAACTTTATGTGAACTTGTTGCAAAAGAACTGCAACGTACACGAAGACGTGTTAACGCGTTAGAATATGTATTGATACCACAAATTAAAGAATCAATTAAGTTTATTGTTGACAAATTAAACGAGTTTGAACGAACTAATATAACTCAACTTATGCATATAAAACAGAAAATATTACAGAGTTAACTATTTAAAATCATTCCATCTATTAAGAGGGGTGCCCGATAGGGCGGGGTGGGTATACTAAAAAATGAAGAAAGATAAAAATGTAAAAGTTGATAAAAAAATACAAATAAATGACCAACATGAACAACAGATAAGTAAAACTGGATGGAAAATAATAATTTGTTCTGTTATATCGTTAGCAATAGGTTTTTTCTTACTCACATTTACAAATCCTGAAGGAAACAACTGGGCAAGTGTTGTTTCACCAATAATTATTATTCTTTCTTATGTTTTCATAGGCGTGGGTATTATGGCTAAATAAAAAAACACAAAAAAGGAGAACAAATAATGAAAAAGATATCAGGTATACTAATTGTGATTTTGCTTCTTTATTCTCAGATAACAGCACAAGATTTAGGTAGTGGTATTGTTGAAGAAGAAAGACAATTACAAAAAGTTAGGATAAATTTTTGGCATTTTTGGTCCGACCCTGTAAGAAAACAAAAAATATATTCTTTAATTGTAGAGTTTGAACAAATCAACCCTGAGGTTGAAATTGTTTCAACAGAACTTTCATGGTCAACAGGGTTGGAAGAAATAATTTCTGCATTAGAACAAAACTATCCGTTAGATGTTATAGAACTAGGTGCTGATATGATACCAGAATTTTATTCAAAAGGATAATATATATAAAGGATATAACAGATGACATATCTGATGTAAAAGATACTTATGTTACTGCTGCAATGGAACCTGTTACATAAAATAACAGAATTTATGGTTTACCCTGGGTGATAGATACACGTGTAATGTTTTATAACAAAGATTTAATGAAACAAGCAGGTTTCTCTGCTGACTAACCTGCACAAACATGTACACAACTTTACGAAATGGTTAAAAAAATTCATAATTTAAAACCGCGGATATACGGTTTCGGAATGAATAAATATGAACGTCATGTTATACATAAAAAAATACTGCCATTTATTTGGTCAAACAACGGTGACATTCTTTCCGAAGATAATACAAAATGTGTTATTAATTCTAAACAAAATATTGATACATTAAAGTTTTACTTGAGTTTGAAACCATATAGTTTAGTTGCAACACAAAACGAAATTGACACTGCTTTTTGTGAAGGTAGAGTAGGATATTGGATTTCAGGTTCATGGCTGTTCTCACGGATAAAAAAAGATTATCCAAAACTTAATTTTGGAATAACATTGATACCGACACCGAACGAAAACAGCATAAGTGTATCAATTCTTGGTGGTGAATATCTTGTTGTAAACAAAAATACAGAACATTATCCGCAAGTTATAAGTTTTATGAAGTTTATGACACAAAAAAGTGCTGAACTTTGTAGTGAACTACGTATGTTTTTCCCTACATTAAAAAGTGTGGATTATAGAACTATTTTGTGGTTCACACCATCTTTTGCTGAAACTATGTCTATACAGATTACTAATTCAAAGTTTGTTCCAAAAATTACTAAGTGGATCCAAATAAAAGGTGAGATGGAATACAAGTTTGGAAAAATAATTGATGAGAAAAAATCTGTTGAACAAGGATTAAAAGAACTTCAGGATTACGTAAACAAACTTTTGAAAAAATAATGTATATTAAAACCATTCCTCTATCAAGAGAGGTGTCCGAAGGACGGGGTGTGTAACAAACACACATCCCTGTGGTCCCCCCCTTTTTAGAGGGGACATTAATTTATATCCCCTCTATTAAGAGAGGGTGGATGCGAAGCAACCGGGGTGCGTATATATCCTCTCTATCAAGAGGGGATTAAAGGGGTGTGTATCTCATCTTTTAATATAAAACGTAACTTAATATTTTACCAAAGGAGGTTCATAAAAATATGAATAATTTTAAAACTACATTATTAATGTTAGCACTTATAATTTTGTTTGTGTTAGTAGGTAACATTATTGGTGGGAAAGAAGGTATGGTATGGGCGTTTATAATGGCAGTTATGATGAATGGTATCGCATACTGGTTTTCAGACAAAATTGTGCTTATGATGTATGGAGCAAAAGAAGTTAAAGAAGAAGACCTCCCTGAAGTATATGGTATAATAAGAGAACTCACAACAATAATGTCGTTACCTATGCCAAAAGTTTATATTATTGATACACAAACACCAAACGCATTCGCTACAGGAAGAAATCCAAAACATTCTGCAGTTGCGTTAACTGTTGGCATTCTTGATATTTTAGATAAAAAAGAGTTGAGAGGTGTTATTGCTCACGAGTTATCACATATAAAAAATAGAGATACTTTAATATCAGTTATTGCAGCAACAATCGCAGGCGCTATTTTTACCTTAGCACGGTTAGGTCAGTGGGTGTTATTGTTCGGTGGAGGAAGAAGAGATGAACGTGGTTCTTCTTCAAATCCGTTAGGTGCAATAGGTTTGTTGTTAATGATAATTATTGCACCGTTAGCAGCTATGATTATTCAACTTGCAATTTCGCGTTCACGAGAATATGAAGCTGACAGAACAGCAGGTATCGCTACGAAAGATCCATTGAGTTTAGCAAACGCGTTAAGAAAAATACATTATGCTGTTCAACACAGACCTCTAAATGTTCATCCTACTACTGCACATATGTTTATTGTTAACCCATTAAAAGGTGAGGATTTGTTAAACTTGTTTTCTACACATCCACCGATAACTGAACGTATAAAACGTTTAGAAGACCTACATTATTCGTTACAACAATATAATATTCCAAATATTATAAGGTAAAAAAGAATTAAAAGTGTTCAAAAGAAATACAACAACATGGTTGTTGCACTCCCAAAAAAATTTTGTAATCGCTAATTTTAATTAGCGCTAGTGTAATAATGCTGATGTGAAATCAGCGGATACAATGAGTAATTGGTAGTCGCAGGCTTCAGCCTGCATAAATATTTTGTAGTCGCAAACCTTGGTTTGCATATATTATTTGTAGTTGCAGACTTTGGTCTGCTAAAATAAGGCAGAGCATGCTTTGCAACTACAATTTTTATTTATTTTTGTAGGAGCAAACCTTG
>CAZFSG010000002.1:15824-57083 GCA_964521665.1 uncultured Elusimicrobia bacterium | reverse complement strand
CTAACAGTATTTTATCTACAATCTTTTGCGACATGGAGTAGAGTTTCGTCATTAGGTGTACCGTTTTGGATGTTAAAAGAAGACGATACATTGATATGGTTAAATCCTTACGAAATTGTTAATTATCCGAATCAAATTTGGGCAGAAGTTGGCACTGCTAATGGGTCAACTTCTCAACCCAATGTTAATGGAAACCTTTCAATAGACAACCAATGGGGTGGTATCTCCCAAAAAATAGATTTTGTATTACCAGGAACTATAGGATTGTTTTTTGGTAGGCCTTATTGGGGGTTGGTGTCTTCTGCTGGGCAACAAGCAGTAAGTTCTGATGTTTCTGCTGTAGAAAATTCACCTGCGGGTACTTCTATGCTCCCTTTAAAACTTTATAACAAGTTTGACATTTTCTTTGGTAGTGATAAAATTTTGTCAATACCATTGGGATTATCTGTTTTTTATGCATCAAATTCGTCATATAAAACTGAAAGTAGTGTTACTCAACCTGCTACAGCAGTGAATGATGTAAAATATACTGAAGAACTACGTTCTTCAGAAATATGGTTGATGTTAAGTACAAGACTGTCAAATTTTTATTTTTTTAACACTTTTGATATTATCATAAATTTAGGGATACATAATGTTAACAATAGATATATTGACGAAGTTTACAATGGTGAAAAATTTGTTATAAATGATGATTATTCGTTTACAACAAAGGGAAGTTTAACACCTGAGGTTACACTACGTGGTATATATGAAAAAAATAAAAATGTTTCTATTGTAACAATTTTTGATTACTACTATACAGATTTATCAAATGAGTTTTTAAGAAAAACTGATACAAACCTTGATAACCAATTTGTCTCTACTGACAGAGATGTATATTATAAAAGGGAACAGAATTATGTAAGAAGTTTTTTAACTATAGGTGCTGCTACAAATCTTTACCTTACGCCTAAGATACTTTTTATTATAGGGACAAACATTTTTGTTGATTCTGTTAATATAAATGAGAAAAGGAGACAAATGTTAATAGATCGCAAAGGAGTGGATCAAGAATATAAATACGAATCTAACAGAATAAATATTCCATTTTATCTTGCTTGCGAATATAAAATAACAAATTTTTTGTCTTTATCAAGTGGAATAAACAAAGTTGTCTCAGCAATGGAAAATATCAAAGTTGTAGATCCTGACTATGGCGGTTGGAATGGGACACAATTTCCTTTGTCAAACATAACTGAGAAAGAAACAAGAAATGATAATGTTGCAGGATATACTACAAATGTTTCATTTGGTGCAAGAACAAAAATAAAAGACAAAGTGATATTAGATTTTGTAATAAGACAAAATGTGTTGTTTACTGGGACATATATTATAAGCGGTGTTCCTGAAACCTTGTTTTCACAAATTAGTGTAGTATATAAATTCTGATTTTAGAACAAATGAAAATAATAATAATAATTTCTTTTTTTATACTTTTTAATCAGATATCTTTTTCAGGCACAAAATTATATCTTGATACATATTATAAAATGTCATATAATAACTATTCAAATCTTGATTTTGACTTCTCTACATCTACTGATAATGTGACAAAGATTTATTCAAATCTTAATATAGAACTAAAAACACAAATTGATAATCTTGAATTTAAAACGGGGGTGTGTTCTTTAGGTGAGTTTGGAAAAATAGTATCGTCATCAACAAAACTGTATAGTTGGGAAAAAAATATACCTTATCCAAATATTGAATTTTTGCCCTGGATAACAGAATGTTATGCAAAATATAAATATGTAGTTGATATTTTTCCTATACCATATATAAAATTTTCAGTAGAAGGTATTTTGTTAGAAGTTGTATTTGGTAGACAAAGAAAAGAGTTTGTTGAAGGGTTAGTTGTTGGTGATAACAAAATAGGTTATGATGGTGTTTCAATAGATTTTGTTTTTAGTAAATATTTTTATATAAATAGTTTAGTTGCAAGAATAAATTCTGTTTTTGGTTCTCAAGATGGAAGTAAGTTTGATTTATACAGTTTTTTACTAGGAAGTAAGTTTTATTCTGGTTATGATTTTGGGATAAATTATGTTATTGAAAATGATGAAATAAAAAACAACAAAAAAGTCTATTATGAATTTTTTGTTAAACAAGAACAAAAAAATTTTGACTATATTTTTGAATATGTAATACAGCAAGGAAAAAAGTTGTCTACTAATGAAAATTATACTGGCAGTTTATGGTATTTCCGTGGCAAGGTAAAAGGTAAAAATAAATTCTTAGGCGAATCTGTTGCAGGGATGGTGTGGCTATTGTCTTCAGGAGGGACAGAAACCTCAGTTTTTTCTCCAACATTTACTAAAGTATATAACTATACAGAGCTTTATGGGTTTGGCGAGTTTGCAAAAGCTAACTCAAGGACAATATTTTTTGATTTACCTGATGGATATTCAGGCGTTTTTGTTTTAGGGTTAGAGCTTAATGTTAACCCATTAAGAAAACTTTATTGTGGATTAGAGTATTATTTATTTTCTTCTCCAGAAGCGCCTGATAATAAACCTGACCCGTCATCTACTGAAAAAACATTAGGTGCTAAAAAAGCTATCGGTCTTGAATACGGAGTCTCAGCAAAATATAAGATCTCAGAGTTGTTAATAACAAAGTTTTCATATTCTATTTTTAATCCGGTAAGAAATGCATATTTTGATAAACCTAAAGGTGATCCTGCAACAAAAATTTTGTTTTCTGTAGAAACAAAATTTTAAAAAATATATATTTTTACTTTATATGAAAAAACTTTATATTGCTATACTTTATCACCAACATCAACCTTTGTATAAAGAATTGTCAAAAAATTATTATTATTTACCATGGGTAAGATTGCATGCAATCAAAGATTATTATGATATGTTGATATGGACACAAAAATATGAGAAATTAAAACTTAATTTTAATTTTGTCCCTTCGTTATTAGTTCAACTTGAAGATTATGCTAAAGATGCTATTGATAAACACCTTGAATTAACTTTGAAAAATGTCTCTCAACTTACAGAAGAAGATAAAGTTTATATTTTAAAAAACTTTTTTAACTGTAACTGGTCAACAATGATTGAACCATATAAAAGATATAACGAACTTTTATTACAACGAGGAATAAAAATTACTGATAACGACCTTCAAAGAAAAATAAAATATTTTAATAACCAAGATTGGCTTGATCTACAAGTATGGTCAAATTTAGTTTGGTTTGATCCTTATTGGCGAAAAGTTGATAACGAAATAAAATCTTTGTTTGATAAAGAAAAAAATTATACTGAAGAAGATAAACATATTATAGTGAAAAAACAAAGAATGATCTGTAAAGAAATACCTAAAAAACTTAAAGAGTTACAACAACAAGGTAAAATTGAAGTTTCAGTATCAGCATTTTATCATCCTATACTACCGCTACTTTGTGATCCTGCAAAAGCAAAAATTTCTAACCCTAATGTTGTATTACCAAGAAATTATGTCAAGTTAGTAGAAGATGCTGAAGAACAAATTAAGTTAGCAAAAGAGTTATACGAAAAACTTTTTGATATTTCTCCAAAAGGTTTTTGGCCATCAGAAGGCTCTGTTTCAAACGATATTATTCCTTTGTTAGACAAATATGGTATAAGATGGTTTGCTACTGACGAAGAAATTCTAAGAAAATCTATATATATGATGACAAAAAATTATCCACAAAGAGAGGTTATATACAAACATTATCAAGTAGAAATAGGTAATCACCAACCTATATATGTAATTTTTAGAGATAGAGAAATTTCTGATAGCATAAGTTTTGTTTATCAGCGATGGAATCATATTGATGCAGTAAAAGATATTGAAAAAAAACTTATTAAAATATACAACAAAGTATATCATAACAATAATGCTGAAGATGCGTTAGTAAGTATAATTCTTGATGGTGAAAATTGTTGGGAATTCTATCCTAATGATGGAGAAGATTTCCTTTCCGAATTATACAAAATGTTGACAGAACATAAATTGTTTGAAACAGTACTCATCTCAGATTTTATTTCATCACATACAAAAACTGATAAACTTACAACTTTATGGCCAGGTTCTTGGATTAATGCTAATTATAATATATGGATTGGACATCCAGAAGATAATACTGCATGGGAGTATTTGTATAATACAAGAAAGTTTTTAGAAGAATATTTAAACCAAAATCCCAATGTTACAAAAGAAATAAAACATTTATGTTGGCAAGAAATATATATTGCAGAAGGGTCTGATTGGTATTGGTGGTTTGGTGATGAACACTACACTTCATATAGTGATGTGTTTGATTTTTTATTCAGACAAAATCTTAAAAATATATATATTTTTCTTGGTGAGAAACCGCCTGAATTTCTCAATTTACCCATTAAAAAAATTGTGTCATTAACTGAAATACAGATGCCTTCGGGATTTATCTCAGCAAAAATTGATGGTCAAGTATCAAGTTATTTTGAATGGGCATTAGCAGGAAAAATTGTGCCATTAACCTCTTCAATGCATCAAACAACTAAAATATTGTCCTGTTTATACTTTGGTTTTTCAACCGAAGATATATATTTAAGAATGGATTATAACAAGACAGAAATAGATAAACAAAATATAGTTGTTTCCATATTTTTATGTACGCCAAAAGAACAATGTGTATATCGTATAAAATTTGAACTTAAGAAAGGAAATAATAAATATTTGATGGTATTTTCTGAGAATAAACAACAAGAATTTGAGTATATAAAAATAGATAAAGTTGTTGAACTTAAAATACCGTTTTCTATTCTTCAGACATCTCCTGGTGAACAAATAAAATTTTTTGTCTTAGTAGAAAAAATTGTAGATAATAAAACTTTTGAACTTGAACGTATACCTGGAGAGGGTATAGTAGAAATTATCCATCCGGATACTTCATATATAAAAGAATTTTGGAATGTATGACATTTATCAGGTATATTCTGTTGGATATTGCTTAACAATAACAAATTGTATAAAAAAAATAAAAGCTGTATTATGTATCTTAAAAATACAGTAGGGTATCTTCCTATTGCAAAATATAAATTAGTTTTGCAATTAAAACAAGAAATTGTGTTTTCTAATTTCAAAGGGGCAGTTTTTCGTAAAGGGTTTGGATATGCACTAAAAAAAATCTGTTGTGTTGTGAAAAAAGGATCTTGTAAAATTTGTTTTCATAAGTCGAAATGTGTGTATAATTTATTATTTGAAGAAAAAATAAATAATAAAGAATACAGAATGTTAGGTTTTTCAGAACCGCCAAGACCTTTTGTGGTAGAACCGCCTGTTGATGAAAAAAAAGTGTATAAATCTGGGGAAACCTTTGAAATTTATATTTTAATTTTTGGTAATTCAATACAATTTCTTCCGTATTTAGTATTAACATTTAACGAACTTGGCAAAAACGGTATTGGAGAAACAAAAGCAAAATACGAATTGCTTACAGTGACAACAATAGATAATAAACCAATTTATGATATTCATACACAGACATTTTATAATTATGATTCAACAATAAAAATATCTTTTGATGATATTAAAGAAATTAATGAAATAAAAATAAAATTTTTGACACCTACAAGAATAAAAACTGTTGGAAAAACAATGAATATAACATTTCAAACATTAATCAAATCGTTAATAAGAAGGTTAACAGGATTACTACTTTTTTATACTGACAAAAAGTTAGAATGTAACTTTGACGAAATTATAAACGAATCAGAAAAAATTAGTATAAAATCTTCAAATCTTAAACGGGTAGAAATTGAGCGATTAACACAACAAAAAAATATTGTTAAACTTAGTGGTGTTACAGGTGAAATTATCTACCAGGGTGAGTTAACAAAATTCTATCCTTTACTTAAAATTGGTGAATATATACATATTGGTAGAAACACAACATTTGGGTTAGGAAAGTATGAAATTGTTTCATAATTTTAATTAGGTTCTGTCAAAAGAAGTGCAACAACATGGTTGTTACATTCCAAAATATAAGTTAAATTTTTGTAGCCGCGGGCTTCAGCCTACGTTAACGTAACCTGAAGGTTGCGGCTACTTTAGAAAAAATTAAGGGAAATATATTCCATCTGCAAATTACAAGATTTTTTATAAATATCATAAAATAGTTACCAAAAAAACGTTTAATTAAAGGAGTGATAAACATATGAAACGGAAAAAAATAAAATATAAAATTGAAGAACCAGTAGTAAAAGCAGTAACTTTTGATAAAAACCAAGTTAAAGTAGCAATACTTGATGTTCCTGACAGGCCTGGTATTGCGGCAAAAATTTTTGCACCTCTTGCAGAAAAGAATATAAATATAGATATGATAATACAATCGGCAGCACGTGGCGGCAAAAATGATATTTCATTTACAATTGCATACAATGATTTGAAAAAAACAATTGAAGTTTTACAACAAGTTAATAAAGAAATGAATGCTGGCGGTGTTGTTTATGAAGATAATATGGCAAAAGTGTCAATAGTAGGTGTTGGTATGAGGAGTCATCCTGGTGTTGCTGCAAAAATGTTTGAAACTTTAGCAAAACATAATATTAATATAGAAATGATTTCCACTTCTGAGATCAAAATTTCATGTATCATAAAAAAAGAACATTTAGAGACTGCAGTAAAAGCGTTACATAAAGCATTTAAGTTAGATAAAAAAATACCCAAAATATAATTTTTTAGAGTATTAAAATCCAGTATCTTCTTCAAAAATTTGTGTTGGTATTTCTTCAAAGCCAGCTGTAGGTGTGCACATTTGTGGTTCAGTACCTTTTAAAAACGCTTCTTTATAAACTTTTTTTGATTGCGGACCAGCAAGTAATCCTGTGTGCATATCTATCAATATTTCTGTTATATTATCAGGTTTATCGAAATCTTTATTAGGATATGGTGATACTGCAACTTTCATGTAATCTGTCCATATAGGACAAGCAATTTTACCACCAGTTGCATCCCTTCCTAAAGATTTCTTTATGTCAAACCCTACCCATACACCACAGATTATATCTGGTGTATAACCAATAAACCATGCATCAGTACAATTGTTAGTAGTACCTGTTTTACCCGCACAAATTTTACCTAAGTTTAATGCGTATCTCCCAGTACCATTTTTTACTACACCTTTAAGTAAGTTTGTTACCAAATATGCACTTTCAGGAGAAATAACTATTGTTTCTTTAGGAGTATAAGATTTTAATAAATTACCAAATCTGTCTCTTATTTCTAAAATTCCATAGGGTTCAACTTTAATACCGTTGTTTGCAAAAACATTGTATGCTTTGATAAGTTCTATCGGGATAACTTCAGATGCACCAAGAGATAAAGAATAAGTGTTTGTAAGTGGTGTTGTGATACCTAACTTTCGGGCGTATTCTATTATAAGGTTAGGACCTAACTCCATTGTTAACCTTATTGCACAAGAATTTAATGAATGTTCTAATGCACGACGTAAAGTTACTCTACCATGGTACTGATTCTTATAATTTTCTGGTATCCAAATTTTATTTTTTTCTTTTAATTTGTCTAACTTTGATATAAATTCTGTGTAGTCAGAAACATCTAATTTTGCAAGTTTTGAATAATCAAGTTGAGTAAAATCAGTTGTTGTGGATAAAAGTTCCCAATCTATACCATTGTTATAAAATACTAATGGTGTATCTTCTAAAATAGAAGTTGGTGTAAATCCGTGTTCTAAAGCAGCAAGAAAAATTATAGGTTTAAATGCAGAACCTGGCTGTCGGAATGCTTGTGTCACACGATTAAATTGTGTTTTTCTATAGTCTCTACCTCCTACCATTGTTAAAATTTGTCCTGTTTTTACCTCCATTGAAAGTAATGCAGCTTGCACAGGTTCAGTAGATTTTGTTAACTTATCAATGTTAACAAGATGTTTTTCAAGAATTGTCTCAGCATGTTTTTGAAGATTTAAATCAAGTGTTGTTTTTATAGTTAACCCGCCTGTATAAAGTAATTCAGCTGGGAATTCAGATTCTAATTGTTCGCGAATATATTCTATAAAATATGGTGCAGTTGCTGAAGGTATCTTATAATATCCAACTATTAAAGGTTCAGAAATCGCTTGTTCATATTCATCTTTAGAAATATAACCTAACTGCAACATCCGTTTTAATACAAGATTTCTTCTTTTTATTGCACGGTCGTAATTTTTTATTGGTGAATAATACGCAGGCGATCTAATAAGTCCTGCAAGCATCGCAGATTCTGCTAATGTCAGTTCTGAAACATTTTTTGAAAAATAAATTTTTGCTGCTTGTTGAATACCATATGCTCCTCTGCCAAAATATACTTGGTTTAAATACATTTCTAAAATTTCGTTTTTTGACAAATTATGTTCTAACTTTATTGCTAAAAAAAATTCTTTAAGTTTACGTTTGATACTACGTTTCTGTGTAAGAAAAGAAATTTTTGCAAGTTGTTGTGTTATGGTAGACCCACCTGCAACAAATTTTCGTCTAAGAATATTTTCTATTGCAGCTTTTAATATTCTTTTTGGATTTATGCCCCAATGATGATAAAAAGTATGGTCTTCAATTGATAACACTGCTAACTTAATATTATCAGGTATATCTTTAAACTCTATCCAAGTACGTTTTTCTGTGAATAGTTCTGTAATAAGTTCATTATTGCGGTCAAAAATTTTTGTCGATAATACTGGAGAAAAATTTTTCAGCTCTTCTTCAGAAGGTAGTTCTGCAATAAGTTTAATAATATAAAAGTATAATCCTACAAGGAAAGAAAAACAGAGTATAAAAACTAAAATTTTAGATTTTTTTTTCATCAGTTTATTTATTGATTTAACAAATTTTATTTTATATATAAAACAACAAAAAATTTCAATAAAAAGGGGAAATAATTATGCAAGGTGTAATAATGGCAGGCGGTTTTGGTACAAGACTACGTCCTTTGACAAGTATTATTCCAAAACCTATGGTTCCTGTTGCAAACAAACCTATGATGGAACATGTTGTGAGATTATTAAAAAAATATGGAATCGAAGAACTTATAGTTTTGCTGTTTTACCAACACGAGTATATAACAAAATATTTTGGTAATGGTGAAAAATTTGGTGTTAAAATACAATATCTTTTACCTGATGGTGACTATGGTACATGTGGTTCAGTAGGGTTTGCAAGAGATTATATTAAAGAGGATAACTTTATTGTAATTTCCGCAGATATAATTACAGATTTTGATTTACAAAAAATGATAAAGTTTCATATAGAGAAAAATTCGTTAGCAACTATTGGGTTAACAAGTGTTGAAAATCCGTTAGGGTACGGCATCGTAATATATGATGAGGAATTTAGGATAAAAAAATTTTTAGAAAAACCCACCTGGAGTGAAGTTTTCTCAGATAAAGTAAATACTGGGATTTATATGTTAAACAAAAAAGTGTTTGATTATATTCCACAAAAAACTTTTTATGATTTTTCTAAAGATCTATTCCCAAGATTTCTTGCTGAAGGATTGCCAATATATGGGTTTGTATTGGAAGGGTATTGGAAAGATGTGGGAACATTGCAAGAATATAGGTTGTGTCATTATGACGTAATAGATAAAAAAGTGGAGTTATATATAGAAGGTAAATGTGTAGAATACAATGGTAATAAAATTATTGTTGGCGAAAATACTACAATCGGTGAAAATTTTAAATGTGATAATTTTGTAATCATTGGTAAAAACACAAAGATTGGTAATAATGTTAATATAAACCGTTCTGTGATTGGAGATAATTGTGTGATAGAAGATGGAGTAGTAATTTTGGGCAGTGTTGTTATGAATAATGTCCATATTGGCAAAAACTCTTCTATAAAAGAAAGTATTATTTCAGCGAAAAATAAATTAGGTAGTAATGTAGTAGTAGAAGTAAACTCTGTTATAGGAGAAGAGTGTGAAATACAAGATAATGCTCATATAAAAGCAAATGTTAAAATCTGGCCTAAAAAAATTGTTGAAGAAGGTTCAACTGTTTCAACAAGTTTAATTTGGCAAGAAAAATGGTCAAGGATGTTGTTTGGTTCAACTGGGGTATCAGGATTATTAAACTCAGAAATATCACCTGAGTTTGCTTGTAAATTAGGTGCAGCGTTCGGCAGTTTGTTAACAAAAGGGAAAACTGTGATTACATCTCGTGATGCACATAAAGCATCACGTATGATAAAACGTAGTATGATATCAGGCTTGCTTTCAAGTGGTGTAAAAGTGGGAGACTTACGTGCCGCACCAATACCAGTTGTAAGATACGAAATTGCAAAAGAAAATGTTGATGGTGGATTGCATGTAAGATTATCTCCTACAAATCCTAATATTATTGAGATAAAATTTTTTGATAAAAATGGTAATGATATATCTGTGGCACAAGAAAAAAGTATTGAACAACTATTTTTACGGGAAGATTTTCCTCGTGCTTCGTTAGAAGAAGTCGGTGAAATTGTTTTACCACCAAGAGCTTATGAGTATTATCGTGACGGATATTTAAAATCGCTTGATATTACCTCAATAAGAAAAGCTAAACTTAAAGTTGTGATAGATTATTCATATTCTACTGCAGTTAATATCTTTCCTGCTATATTAGGTGAACTTGGTATAGAAGTTGTTTCATTAAACGCTTTTGTTGACAGTACAAAAATTGTTCGTTCTGAATCACAACTTCAATATGCATTAGAACAACTTTCAAATATAGTAACTACTTTAAATGCAGATGTTGGATTTATGTTAGACAATTCTGCCGAACGCGTGTTTATCGTAGATGATAAAGGAAAAATACTTGAACCACAACTTTCATCTATGATTGTTTTACTTTTAAAATTAAATTCGAGTAAAGAAGAAAAATATAAAATTGTTGTACCAGTATATACATCAAATGTTGTTAAAGAAGTTTTAGCAAGATCACATAAAGATGTCGAAATAATATGGAGTAAAACATTACCAAGGTATCTAAGAGAAGAAGCACAAAAATCCGATGTGAAATTTGTTACTGATGCCTTAGGTGGATATATATTTCCTGAATTTCAACCTGCATTTGATGGAATGTTCGCTATAGGTAAAATAATAGAGTTTTTATCACAACAAGAAACAAAAATTTCTCGTATAAAACGTGAAATACCTGATTTCAATGTAGAACATAAACGTATTCCTTGTAGGTGGGAAAAGAAAGGTTTTGTAATAAGGAAGTTAATTGAAGAACATGCAAAATACAAATTAGAACTTATAGATGGTGTAAAAATTTGGTTTAATGAATCAGATTGGGTCTTAGTGTTACCAGACCCAGATGAAGCTTTTATCCATCTTTATGTTGAAGCACATAGAGAAAAAGATACTTTGAAGTTACTAGACGAATATTCTACTAAACTTAATTTATGGATCAAAGAATGAAATACGTTGTTGTATTTATAACTGTTCCACAAAACAAAAGTAAAAAAATTATAAAATTTTTGTTAACAAAGAAACTTGTTGCTTGTGTTAATGAAATAAAAAATATAAATTCATACTATTGGTGGGAGAAAAAAATCTGTAATGATAAAGAATCATTATTAGTTATAAAAACAAAACATTGTTTATTTAAACAACTTATTAAAGAAATAAAAAAAGTTCATCCGTATAAAGTGCCAGAAATTATATCTATAGAAATAAACGATGCAAATAAAGAATATCTTAATTGGATAAATTCGGTAACTCTATGAGTGTATTAAAAATAGTTAAGTATCCTTCAGATATATTAAAACAAAAACTTTTACCAGTTGAAAATTTTAATTCTGACCTCAAATATATTGTAAGAGATATGTTTGAAACAATGTATGCACATAATGGGATTGGACTCGCTGCTAACCAAGTCGGAATCAATAAAAGGATTGTTGTAGTAGATATTTCATTAAAAGGAGAAAAAAAAGTTTTACCAATAGCTTTAATTAATCCTATAATTACTTACCAAAGTAAAAAAAAACAAATTGCTGAAGAAGGATGTTTATCTTTCCCAGGATTTTTTGACAAAATATCACGATCTGTTTCTATAGAAGTTGAGTACTATGATATAAATGGTAAAAAACAAAAAATTCTTGCAGAAGGGTTGCTTGCACGTGTCTTACAACACGAAATAGATCATATTAACGGAATAACTTTTATTGAAAGAATGAAGATCAACAAACAAATTAAATTTTATTTAATGTTTTGGTTAGGAAAATATAAGTTTTGAGATGAACGTACTTTTTTGGGGTAGTTCAAATTTGTCAGTCCCGTTTTTAGAATTTTTAATCAATAAAAAACTAAAAATTTCTGCTGTAATAACCTCTTCAGATAAACCTCAAGGAAGAGGTCTCAAAATCTTACCCACTCCAGTTAAACTTCTTGCAGAAAAATATAATATAAATGTTATAACAGAAAATGAAATGTCTTATGAAACAATACAAAAATTTTCTCCTGAATTAAGTATTGTAGTAAGTTTTGGTAAAATTATACCAAAAAATATAATAGATTTACATAAAATTGGTATGTTGAATGTACATTTTTCGTTGTTACCAAAATATCGTGGTGCTGCACCGATACATTACACATTATTAAACGGTGAAAAAGAAAGTGGTGTGACAATTTTTTGGATTGATGAAGGAATGGATACAGGAGATATATTTGTTCAGGAAAGATTAGAAGTTTATGAAGAAGATGATTATTATTCATTATCAGAAAAACTTGTAAAATTAGGTTGTGGTTTGTTAGAAACTGTTATAGATAGAATAATGAAAGGAGACATAGTAAAAATCAAACAAAAAGGAGAACCATCATATGCACCTGCTATCAAAAAATCTCAAGCGCAGATTTCATGGGATAAAACTGCAGAAGAAATACATAATTTAGTTCGTGCATTTGTCCATTGGCCAAAAGCTACTTCAAAATTAATTTTAGCATCAGGTAAAATGATAAATGTTAAAATTTTGCAAACTAAAATAATTAGATTTCAAGAAGGTAATGTATTAACACAAAATGATAAACCTTTTGGAAGTATTCTCGCAATAAAAAATGATAGTATTATCGTTAACTGTGGGAGTAATACATTGATAGCGATTTTGAAGATACAACCCGAAAATAGAAATGTTCTTGATATAAGACAGTTTGTTTGTGGTTACAGAGTAAAACTTTTTGATAGATTTTTATGATTAGTTTCACAATTTATAGAAAATTATTTAAAGTTGGTAGTTTGTTAACACAAATTCTTCCTGAAAAATTAGCATTAAAACTACTTAATATTATTATAAAGAAAAACAATAGTGTCATTTTGAAAAATTTAAAAAACAAACCCACAAAAATTTTACTACTTCTACCAAAATGTTTACAATATTTTAGTTGTAATAAGAACATAATAGAGTCTATAGACAATTGTCAACAATGTGGCCGTTGCAAGATAAAAAATATATTACAACTTAGTAAAAAATATAATTTAATTATCAAAGTTGCTACTGGTGGAAAACTTGCAAAAATGTATGTTGAGCAAATTAGTCCAGATCTTGTTATAGCTGTCGCATGTAAACCTGAACTTGTAATAGGAATTAGTAACGTAGATGACTATAAAGTTATCGCTGTACCAAACATAATTGTTAATAAACCTTGTATAAATACTGATGTTGAAATAAAAGAAATTGAAAGTTTCCTACAATGTATAGCAGGGAAATAATTTATGACAACGAAATCTTACGGATTATACATCCATATACCATTTTGTAGAAAAAAATGTTATTATTGCGATTTTTATTCAGTCCAATATGATGAAGATCTTGCTGCACAATTTTTAAATTCATTAGAAGAAGAAATTGTTCAGTTTAAGAAAAAATATAAATTTTTTGATATAATAATTTCAACACTATATATTGGTGGGGGAACACCTTCTGTTTTTACTTGTGAACAAATAAATCACATTTTTCATGTTTTAATAAAACATTTTAATTTAACATATCTAAAAGAAGTTACTGTAGAACTCAATCCTGAAAGTGTTAATGAAGAAAAAATAAGTGTAATTAAAGAATTTTTTAATAATTCAAATTTGAGATTAAGTTTAGGTGTTCAAAGTTTTAATGACAATATTCTTAAAATTCTTGGTCGGTGTCATACATCATCTGATGTTTATAATGCAGTAGAAGTTTTTAATAAATTAAAAATAAAAAATTATAATTTTGATTTTATTTTTGGTTGTCCAACACAACAATTAAAGGATGTTGAATACGATATCACACAGGCAATATCTTGTTTACCAAAACATATCTCTTGTTATGCTCTTACAATTGAAGAAGGGACAAAGTTTCATCAGTGGGGTATACAGATTGACTCAGATTTTCAAGCAGAGATGTATAATTTAATAGTTGAATTATTACAAAAAAATATGTATAATAGATATGAAATATCAAATTTTGCAAAAGATGGATATGAATGTGTACACAATTTAAGTTATTGGCAATACAAAGAATATATAGGTTTTGGACCTTCTTCAGTATCGTTTTTTAACAATCAAAGAGTTAAAAATGTTTCCTCGATAGAAGAATATATAAATAAAAAGTTTCTATATTCAATAGAATTTATAGATGAAGCAACTGCGTTAAAAGAACGGATAATGTTAGCATTGAGGACTGAAAAAGGATTAGAGGTGAATTCTAATATACTAAACAGATATGGAAAACAAATTGAAAAATTAATTAATGAAAAAAAATTAGTAAAACAAAACGGAAGGATAAAAATTTCGTTCCCATATTTATTTCTGTCAAATTCTATTATTTTGGAGTTTATATAAAACTATTGAAATTAGGGTTTAAAAGATGTATTACATAAATTGTTAGATGCAGTTAAGTAAAAAATTTTTTATGATTTTTTAGTGGGTTTTAGGAGTGTGAGTTTTTTCGCCGTTTATAATTTTTATTAGAATTAAAATAATGAAAAAAGTCCTATATATAAGTATAATCACTTCTTTGATACTATTTGTGATTTTTTATTCTTCAGAAGTATATTCGTTGACTTTAACAGAAGAAAAAATTAATCTTGAAAAATCTTTACAAAGCCGTTGTGAAGAAATAATACAAAAAATTCTAGGAAATAAAAATTTTATTGTCCTTGTAAACATAGAAATAAAAACACCAGAACAAACCCCTGCTAACAGTATTGACTTATCTCAACAACAAATATATCCTGGAATTTATATTAGAGAAGAAGAATATTTGCCTGGGCTTACGTATTCATACCTCCCTATTACTAATCCCGCAACTAATCTTCCAATGCAACTTGTGATTGATAAAATCATAATAAATATAGGAGTAGATGCAACAACTACTGAAGAAAAAATTGATAGAATTAAAACAGCTATAAATTCACTGGTAGGATTAAATTTAGCGCGGGGAGATGTTATAAATATTTCAAAAATAAAATTTCAAACTACACCAACATGGCAAATGATATTAGAACAGATTTTGCCACATTTGCATATTCCTTTGATAGTATTAATTTTAGCTATTTTTTTGTTTGGACCAGTAACATTTCTTTTTAAAACTATAGTAAAAGCAGTCCAATTAAGAATTGAATCAGATACAAGATTACGTGCTACTGAAAAATCTGAAATTTCTAGTCAAACTCAGACTCAAACAAGCTTATTACCAGGTGCCGAACCTTTAAGTTTACCAGCCGCTACAGGACCTGGTGGCACAATGGAACTTGTAATAGGTGGGAAAAGAGAGGAAAAGAAAGAAGATACATCAAAAAAACATTTTGATTTTATTAATAAAAATAATTTAAAAAGTCTATTTTATCTAATAAAAGACGAAGATCCATCTGTTATTGCGTTAGTACTAAGTTATCTTCCTTTAGATTTAGTTGGAGAATTTATGTCTATGTTAGATAACAGAACACAAGCAAAAGTTGCATTAGAATTTGCCTCTGTTAAGATGCCAGATCCACAAGAAGTCAAAGAGATTGAAGAAAAGATAAAATCAAAGATTGATTACTGTATTGGTGGAGAAGATTATTTTTTGTCATTGTTAGACAGAGCCGATAAAGAAGTGCAACAGGACATTTTACATACATTGTCCCTACAAGATCCAGTGTTAGCTGAAAAATTAAGGCAAAAAATTTTCTTGTTCGAAGATATACTATTCCTTGATAAAACAACGTTACAAAAAATTTTGCGCGAAGCACAACGTCGCGGTATCTCGCTAGCAATAATGTTGAAAGGTGCTTCTGAAGAGATTAAAAATAAAGTTATGGATTGTTTAACAGAAGGTGGTCGTGCAATGCTAGCAGAACAAATGGATCTTTTAGGTGAGATAGGCGAAAAAGTGATTAAAGATGAACAAAAAAAGTTGGTCTCTGTTGTCCGCGATTTACTTAATTCTGGAGAGATAAGTATTGATAGAAGTAAATTTGTTAAAGAACAAGTTGAAAAACAAAAAAGTATGACTATTGAACCTGAAGTTGTTGAAGAAAAAAAATCAGGTAAAAAAGTATGAATTAATAGTTTATAGATCAAGATTAAAAATTTAGAAGGATCAAGTAGAAAGGAGTAAGAAATATGGATCTAATGACAATTGTAGGTTTAGCCTTAGGTATAGGAGCAGTATACTATACTTTACAAGCAGGTGGATTGCTTAATATGATATACAATTTTCCATCTTTAGTGCTTGTATTAGGAGGAACGCTAGCATCTACATTTTTGACTTATCCTTTTAGAATTTTGAAGCGTGTACCAGCAGCAATGATGTTAGCATTGTTCCCTCAAAGAAGATGGACAGCAGAAAAATATATAAAATTAATAGTAGAACTTGCTGAGCAAGCAAAACGTAGTGGTATTGATTCTTTACAAGATGAACTTTCTAAAATAAAGGATCATTTTTTAGTTGACGGATTACAAATGGTTCTTGATGGGTTGCCACCAGAAATAGTGCGAGAAAATCTTATTAAAGAAATAACTTTTATCCGAAGAAGACATCAACAAGTTCACGCAGTATTTCGTAGTATGGGTGCTTATGCGCCAGTGTTCGGTTTATTAGGTACGTTAATAGGAGTAGTAGGTGTACTTAAAAATCTTACCAATCCTGAGGCAATTGGTTCTTCGATGGCAGTTGCTGTTATTACAACATTTTATGGTATATTTGGCACAAACTTTATTTTTTTACCAATAGCAAATAAACTCGCCGCTTATACTGAAGAAGAACTTTTGTTGAAAGAAGTTGCTATTGAAGGTATTTTAGCAATACAAGCGGGCGAAATACCATCCGTTGTTTCAAGAAGATTACAGGCATTTTTAGCACATAAAATGAGACAAAAAAAGAAATAAAAAAGTTATGAATAATAAAAACCAACAAGAAGAAATTGAAGAAGTTGAAGAAGAATACGAAGAAACTGAAGAAATTATTGAAAGTGAAGAAATTAAACAAGGTTTAAATGTCTGGCGGACTGTTTATTCTGATATGACAACAAACCTTTCTTTATTTTTTTTAATATTATTTGCATTTACTCGTCTTTCAGCATCAAAAAGAGAACAACTTATGCGTGCATTATCTGATCTTGGTAAGAAAGTAGAAGTGACACAACAGCAAATTGTTGAACAAGAAACAGACGAACTTAAAAAAAAGTTAGAAAAAATTGCTACTGTAGAAGTTAAAGAAGAAGAGATTGTTATAAACTTACCATCACCAGTATTGTTTGATTTAGGTAAAGCAGAACTTAAAGAAACAGCGAAAAGCGTACTACATGAAGTAGCACAAAGTTTAAAATCAATAAATAACGATATTGTAATAGAAGGACACACTGACAATCTACCAATTCATAGGGGAAAATATAAATCAAACTGGGAACTATCAGCTGCAAGAGCGTTCGCAGTAAGAGATTATTTTATAACTTACGAAGGAATAGATGAAAAACGTATCTCTTGTGTAGGATATGGTGAATATAGGCCTGTTGCACCAAATGATACTGAAGAAAATCGAGCTAAAAATCGTAGGATCGAAATAAAAATTATTAAATAAAAATTTTTTAAAAATTTTTTATGGCAAAAAATAAAGTTAACAAACAACTTCAACAACAAGAAGATAATTATAAAATAGACATAAACAGTTGGGTGACACCATATGGTAATTTAATGACATTCCTTATGATATTTTTCTTTTTATTATATGCATATACTTATTATTTAAACGATATTGATTATGAACGATTAATGAACCGTGTTCAAGCACAACTTGCAAACTTAGATTTTAAATCAAGTATAGAGTTGAAAAAAAAGGAAAAAGAAACTGAGTTTGCAAACAAATTGCGAGAATATATGCAAAAAAAGGGGTTAACCGATGCAGCACAGGTTTCTATTACAGCAAAAAAAATTAGAGTTGTGTTTTCAGAACGAGCGGTATTGTTTGCTTCAGGTAGTGCAGAACTTGATCAACAAGCAAAAAGTATTCTTAATGATTTAGCAGAACTAATATCTACATTACCACAAGAATGTAAGATTATTATTGAAGGACATACAGATAATGTTCCAATAAAAACAAAAGAATATGCTAATAATATGGAACTTTCAATTGCTCGTGCTATATCTGTATTAAATTATTTCATAAAAGAAAAGAACTTGCCAGCAGAACGTTTTGCTGTTGTTGGATATGGCGAATATAGACCTATTGTGAACAATGATACCGAAGAGAATAGAGCTAAAAATCGTAGAATTGAAATAATTATTTCAAGAACATAAAAATATTTTTTCCTCGCCTAATATAAAAATGAGAATAAGAGACAAAATTATTGCTATCTTTTCTTTTTTTATATTTTTATTAATACTACTATCTGTAGTTTTAATAACAAGTATGTTGCTTCAACGAGAATATTTTGTTAAATATGTTGAATCTCGAGATAAAATTAGTTTATTAAATAATATTCTTCAACAAATAATTTCGCAAAGATTACATTTTGACTTTTATGTTTTAACAACAGACGAAAAAGAAAAAGAAAATTTTGTTTTAGCAGCAACAAAAATAAAACAATTAATTGATAAGATATCTGACATCGAAGAAAGAAATGTTATACAACAAAAATATATAAAATTGTTATCTGTTGTAGAAAAAGTTTTTAACCAAATTGATAAAGAACAAAGATTTTCTTTGGCAATACAAGAATTTTTTCCAGTATATGAAAATTTAACAAATCAATTGATAGATTATATATCGGTATGGAACAAAGAAGAGAAAAAATTACAAAGATATATGTTATTTATAAACCTTATTAGCATAATGATATCTATAATAATTATAATTTTTGCATTAATTATTTCTGCAAATTTTGGCATAAAAATTTATCGTTCCCTTATACAACCATTAAAAACAATTGCAGAACATACATCACTATTAGCAAAAGGTGAATACAAAGAGATAAAATATAATACAGGAGATGAGTTTGATAATGTTTTTTCTGTGTTTAATCGTATGGTGAAAGATTTAAAAAATTTACAGTCACAAATTATCCAAATGGACCGTCTTTCCAACATAGGTCAACTTGCAGGAGGTATTGCTCACGAACTTAACAATCCATTGGTAGGTGTTTTAGGTATGGCACAGATATTATATGAAAAACTGCCTGCAGATTCACCATTAAGAAACTATGTAAAAAAAATTGAGCAAGCAGCATTAAGATGTCGTGAAAGTGTAGCACGGTTATTACAATTTTCTAGACAGAAAGAATACGAATATACTGAAATTGATGTTGCAGAGATTGTTAATAATGTATTGTTTATAGCGGATAGTGAACTTAAAGCACAAAATGTAAGAGTAATAACCCTTTTTTCAGATAATTTACCTAAAATAAAAGTTTCTGTACCACATGTTCAACAAGCACTGCTTAATATAATAAATAATGCTATACAGGCAATGGAAAATGTTGATACTAAAATTTTGCAAATAAAAACTTATTTGTCAAAAGATGAAAATGAATATGTATGTATTGAGGTACAAGATACAGGTTGTGGAATTAAAAAAGAAAACTTAGATTTTCTTTTTGACCCATTTTTTACAACTAAAGATAAAACTAAGTTTGCAGGCGTCGGGTTAGCAATTACAAAAGATATAATTTTGCATCATAAAGGTAAAATAACAGTATATTCTGAAGGCGAAAACAAAGGTGCAAGGTTTACTATATGGTTACCAATAAAAAATTAAAAAAAGTTATATTTTGGTTTTTAAGTATTCTATTTTTAAATTTTTTACATTCTACAACAAAAGAAATAACACTTTATACAACTATTCAAACTGTTATAAATACAGAAAAAGTTTTAGAATTACCTGTTTACTATATAAAAGGAGAACAAGAAAAATATATATTACTTAAAGATTTATCAAAGATATTTTATGCAACATTAGTGTATTATCCTGTAGGTAAATATGTAGGATTTAATTGTAGAGGTGAAAAAATATACTTTTTCTTTGACAAAAATTATTTTATATGGTCTAACAAAAGGATATTATTGAATAGTAATGTCTTTAATATAAGAAACAGAACTTTCGTACCTATCTCAATACTAAACAATCCTGAATTTGTAAATATAGTCAATGCTGATGTAGAGTATAGACAACAAGAAGGATTGTTGTTAGTAAACTGGAAAGATACAATAAATATAAATTATTATGTGACAAAAAACGAAGCAAAAATTGAGTTTAAATATCCCTATGGAACTCAGTATAACTACGATGTTGATAATCAAAAAATAGTTCTAACTTTTTTTTCAAATAAAGTTCAAGCAAAAGAATTTAAAGTTGAAGGAGGGTTGATTTCTAAAATTATTCTTTATCAACAAAACGGAAATGTTGTATCAGAAATTTTTTTATCAGAAGAGCTACAAAAAGTTAATATAATAAAAGAAGAAAACAAAAATAAAGTTTTGTTATATTTAAAAAAAATACAGCAACCTGAACAAGAAACTTTTGTTCCTCAACAACAAATTTTTATTTCTACTCAAACACTAGATGTGTCTAAGTCTGAAAATAAAGAAAAAACTGAAGGAGTTGAAAATAAAAACTTGACCAAAAAAACAAATAAGTTAATAGTTATAGATCCGGGTCATGGTGGAGAAGATCCAGGTGCTGTAGGTAAATACGGAACAAAAGAAAAAGATATAAACCTAAAAATAGCATTGTTAGTAAAACAAAAACTTTTAGAAGAAGGATTTAATGTCTTACTTACACGAGAAGAAGATGTTTTTATTCCTTTAGTTAAAAGGACAGAGTTTGCAAATAAAAACAATGCTGATCTTTTTATCTCAATACACTGTAATGCTGCAGAAAAACCAACAGGTACAGATCACGGGTTTGAAATTTATTTTCTTTCGGAGAAAGCAACTGATCCTGATGCAGTAGCTACAGAAAAACTTGAAAACGAAGTTGTAAGGTTTGAGAAACAAACTGAAGAACTTACAAAATTACAAAAACTTTTATGGTCAATGATAGTTAACGAATTTATAAACGAATCGTCAAAATTATGTAGTTTAATAGGTAAAGAAGTAACTAATAGAACACAACAAAATTATCGTGGAGTTAAACAAGCAGGATTTTATGTATTACGTGGAGCACAAATGCCTGCTGTTTTAGTAGAATGTGGGTTTATATCAAACCCAAATGAAGAATTGAAATTAAACCGATATGAATTTCAAAACATGATTGCAAACGGTATTGTTGCAGGAATTAAAAGATATTATGAAAACAATGAATAACAGACCCATTGGTATATTTGATTCAGGTGTTGGTGGATTAACCGTTGTTAAAACAATTATTGATTTGTTACCCAATGAAGATATAGTATATTTTGGCGATACTGCAAGAGTACCTTACGGAAATAAATCAAAAGAGACTATTATAAGATATTCAATACAAAATACTAAGTTCTTATTACAACATAAAATAAAACTTTTAGTAGTAGCTTGTAATACATCTTCGTCCTATGCTATTCCAACATTAAAAAGGTTATATAAAAATCTTGAAATAGTTGATGTTGTAACACCAGGTGCTAAGGCTGCAGTAAACGCTACAAAAAATTATAAAATTGGGGTTATTGGCACAAAAGCTACCATAAGAAGTAACTCGTATGTAAAAGCAATAAAAAAAATATGTAAAAAAGCAGAAATTTTTTGTCAACCAACACCACTGTTTGTTCCTTTGATAGAAGAAGGATGGGTTGATAGAATACGTTCTACAAATAGTGATTTCTATCAAACAATAAACCATGAAAATATATTGAGGCAACTTACAGCTGAATACCTTACACCATTAAAAAAGTTTGGTATAGATGTTTTAGTTTTAGGTTGTACACATTATCCTGCAATAAAAACTATAATTCAAGATGTTGTCGGTAAAGATGTTTCAATTGTAGATTCATCTTTAGAGACTGCAAAAGAAGTTAAAAAAATTATTGAACAGAAAAAGATAAGGAAAACAATTAATAATAAACCTAAATATAAATTTTTTGTCAGTGACGATCCCGAAAGTTTTAGAAAAATTGGATCTTTGTTGTTAGAACGAGAAATAAAATATGTTAAAAAAGTTAAGATTGAATAAAAAGTTATGGAAAAATTTGAAGTATATGTAGAAAGTTATTTTTCTGCTGCACATCAACTAAAGTTGTATAAAGGCAAATGTGAAAAATTTCATGGGCATAATTGGAAAGTAGGAGTTATTGTTTCAACTACAAGATTGAACAAACAACAAATGGTAATAGATTTTGTTAAACTGAAAAAAATTTTGAACAAAATTTTAAATTCTTTAGATCATAAATTTTTGAACGATTTACCTTATTTTAAAACTGAGCAACCTACTGCTGAAAATATTGCAAAATATATATACAAAAAATTAAAAGAAAAAATTTTGAATAAAAATATAGAAAAAATAAAAGTTATTGTGTGGGAAACACCAATACAATATGCAAGTTATGAAGAAGAATAAAAAATGTATTGTTTTACTTTCAGGAGGGTTAGATTCAACAACTACTCTTTATTACGTACTAAACAAAGGTTATAATCCAGTATGTCTTATATTTGATTATGGACAAAGACATAAAAAAGAAATCAATTGCGCAAAAAAAATTGCTAAAAGTTTGGGGTTAAAATATTTTATTGTAAAATTTTCTTTGCCATGGAAAGGAAGTTCTTTACTTGACAAAAAATTAAAACTGCCTATAAAAAAACAAAAAAATATAATACCATCAACTTATGTTCCTGCAAGAAATATCATATTTTTATCTTTTGCAACATCGCTTGCTGAAGTAATAAATGCAGATTTTATTTTTTATGGAGCAAACCAAATTGATTTTTCTGGATATCCTGACTGCAGAAAAGTTTTTGTTGATGCTTTCCAAAAAATGATAAATGTTGGTACAAAAAAAGGTGTTAGTGGAAAAAAAATTAAAATTGTTGCACCGCTAATAAATTTATCAAAAGAAGAAATTGTTAAGTTAGCAGTGAAATTAAAAGTTCCTTTAGAAAACACATGGAGTTGTTATAAAGGTGGGAAGAAACCTTGTGGGATTTGTGATTCTTGTGAATTTCGTGAATTAGGTTTTAAAAAAGCTGGTATTGTAGATCCTTTAGCTAAAAGATGAACGTCAAAGAAATTTTTTTTTCTTATCAAGGAGAAGGTCCTTATATCGGCTCACCAACATTGTTTATTAGGTTTGCAGGATGTAATCTTAATTGCTATTATTGTGATACAAAATATGCAAAAAGTGTTACTAAACAAAATAATATAGAACCACAACATCTCGCTAATAAAATTTTAAAATATTTAAAAAAATATAAGCCTGAATTTATAAGTTTAACAGGTGGTGAACCTCTTCTTCAAAAACAACTTCCAGATTTTTTAAAAGAAATTGTTAAATATAAAAATTTTAAAATTTATCTTGAAACAAATGCTTCTTTAGTTAGACAGTTTCATGATGTTATAAACTTTATAGATGTGTGTGCAATAAATTTAAAAATTCCAGAAGATGATATTAACAGAAAAAACGTAATAACAAACACACAAAAAATTGTAAATTTATGTAAAAAAAACAATAAAGAATTTTTTATAAAAATAACAATATGTGGAAGAAAACTATATAATGATTATACGTTAAAAAGATTACAAAAGTTTTTGGTCAAAACAAAGCCTAAAAGTTTAGTCTTACAACCAGAAACTTCTTCATTAAAAAAAAAGAGTAAAACTCTGTTTTTTAATATAACAAAAATTTTTAAGTTAACAAAAAAATATGTACCAATCATATATATAATTCCACAATTACATAGAATAATATATAAAATACGATGAAAAAATTTATTGTTTTATTGACAGATTTTAATAATGATTTTTATGTTGGACAAATGAAAGGTGTTATAAAAACTATAAATCCCGACGTAGAAATAATAGATCTTTGTCATAATATTAGGCCACAGAATGTTTTACAAGCCTCTATTGTTCTTGCAAAATCTTATAAATATTTCCCTAAAAAAAGTATTTTTGTCTGTGTAGTTGACCCTACAGTAGGAAGTAAAAGAGAGATAATTTTAGTTAAAACAAGTTCTTATATATTTATTGTTCCTAATAATGGTTTGATAACAGAAGTGATAAACAAGGAGAGAAATTATTCTGTGTATAAAGTAACAAACAAAAAATTGTTTTTGTCAAAAGTAAGTAATACTTTTCACGGAAGAGATATTTTTTCGCCAGTAAGTGCATATTTGTCTAAAGGTGTATCTATTAATAAAATTTGTGAAAAATTTGATAAAACTAAAATTGTGAAATTACATAATATTATTAATGAAATAAAAAAAGTAGGCAACAAAAAAGTTGTGGTTGGAAAATATCTTTTCAGTGATAGTTTTGGAAATATTGTAACTTCTTTAAACGAAGAATTATTAAATAAAACTCAACTTGGCAAATACAAGATTACAATTTGGTATAAAAATAAATCAATGTTTGAGATTAAGTTAAAAAAATGTTATGCAGATGTCCAAAAACATAAGTTAGTTGCATATGTTAATTCGTTTGGTTATATTGAAATAGCAATCAATGAAGGTAATGCAGAAAAATTTTTAAATAAGAAAATTAATTTATTAAAAACAAAATTTTTGCTGTGGTATGAATAACATTCTTGAACCTGTAAAAATTAAAGTTTCAAAACAGTTTAAAAATAGGATTAAAAACGGATTTCTATGGATTTTTTCTAATGAAATAGAACATACTGGGTTATCAAAACAAATTTCTTATGTTGAAGTCTATGATCGTCATAACAACTTTTTATGTAAAGGTGTCTATAACCCACATTCATTGATTTCTGTTCGAGTTCTTTCACAGAAAAAAGAAGAAAAAGTTAATAAAGAATTTTTTTGTAAAAGAATAAAAGATGCGGTAGAAAGAAGAAAAAAATATGGTATAAATATAAAATTTTGTAGAATTGTATATGGCGAAAGTGATTTTTTACCTGGTATAGTAATAGACAGATATAACGATATTTTTGTAATACAGTTCTTTTCATATGCAATGGAATTGTTTAAAAAAGAAATTATTGAATGTTTAATAGATACGTTTAATCCACGATTTATAGTTATAAATAATGATGTCTACCAACGAGATCTTGAATTTGCTCCAAGAAATAAAGAAATAGTTTATGCAAAAAATAAAATAAGTGAAAAACTTATTACTACGATACAACACCTAAATGCAAAATTTATTGTTGATGTTTTAAACGGACAAAAAACAGGTTTCTATTATGACCAACTGGAAAACAGAAAATATATTTCCACTATTGCTAAAGACAAAACCGTGTTAGATTTGTGTTGTTATACCGGTTCATTTGGAATACTTTGTAGTTTATCAGGAGCTAAAAATGTTGTAGGTGTGGATTCATCATCTTATGCAATAGAACTTGCAAAAGAAAATGCTAAATTAAACAAAGTTGAAGTTGAATTTGTTAATACAAAAATTGAAGATTTTATAAAATATAATAAAAAAATTTTTGATTTAGTAATTTTTGATCCACCGTCATATGCTAAATCTGAAAAAGATGTTAATCCTGCAAAAAAGAAGTATGAGTTTATTTTGTCTAAAATTTTGAATATGTTAAACAACAACGGAATTTTATCTTTTTCTGTTTGTAGTAGACATATATCATTAGAAGATTCATACAAAATAATTCTTTCTTCCATGTTGAAAAATAAACAAAAAGGTTTTATAATATATTATGGAACTCAAGCTAAAGATCATCCTATATATCTTCCTATGAAGTTCGAAACTGAATATTTAAAATTTATTGCAGTTGAAGTTTTTAAATAAATGAAAAAATTGTATAATAAAATAAAAAATTTACCTGTTAAATTTGATAAAGTTTCTCCTGAGTTATTGATACCAATGGAGTATGAATATAAAGGAAAAGATATAATAATAGAAATTGAAACACAAGAATTTACTTGTTTATGTCCTTGGAATAACCTTCCTGATTTTGCTTTACTTAAAATAAAATATATTCCAAAAGAAACCTGTGTTGAACTAAAATCATTAAAGTATTATATTCAAAGTTATCGCAATGTTCATATTGTACACGAATCTGCTGTGAATAAAATTTTTGATGATTTGTATAAATTACTGAAACCAAAATGGTTGTATGTAGAACTTGAGTTTAATATTCGTGGGGGAATAAAAACTGTTGTAAAAAGGGAATCAAAATAATCATGGAAGCAATTTTTAATAAAGTAAAAAAAATACATCTTGTAGGTATTGGAGGTAGTGGGATGAGTAGTATTGCTGAAGTTTTGTTGAATTTAGGATATCAAGTTTCTGGTTCAGATATAAAAAATACTCCTATAATAGATAGGTTAGTAAGTTTAGGAGCTAAAGTTTTTAATGGCCACAAAGCAACTAATATCAAAGGTGTAGATGTAGTAGTCTATTCTTCAGCAATAAAAGAAAACAATCCTGAAATACTTTTTGCTAAGAAAAAAGGTATCCCTGTAATACCACGGATCGAAATGTTAGCAGAAATTGCAAGAATGAAATATACTATAAGTATATGTGGTACACATGGAAAAACAACAACAACTTCTATGGTAGGTCTTCTACTTCAGTACTGTGGTTACGATCCAACAATAGTTATTGGTGGTATATTAAAAAACATAGGTTCTTCTGCAAAAATTGGAAAAGGGAAGTTCATAGTTGTAGAATCTGACGAAAGTGATGGTTCTTTCTTACATCTTTCTCCATATATTGTTGTCTGTACAAATATTGATAATGATCATTTAGATAATTATAATAAGTCTATGCATAATTTAAAGCAGGCGTTTTTACAACATTTTAATTCAGTTCCTTTTTATGGATTTAATATTCTTTATGGAGATGATCAAAATATACGTTCTTTATTATCTAAAATAAAAAGAAAATATTACACTTATGGAATAAAAAAAGAAGATAACGATTTTGTTGCTAAAGATATCGAATTAAATTCTGATTCATCAAAATTTTCTATATACAAAAACAACAAGGTTGTTGGAAAAATAAAATTGAATGTAACAGGGATTCACAATGTGTTAAATGCATTAGCTACAGCTTCTTTAGGTATTGTTTGTGGATTTAATTTTTCTGATATAAAAGATGCTTTAGAAAGTTTTAATGGTATTAACCGCAGAATCGAATTTAAAGGACAAATAATTATTGATGATAAATTAATAGATGTTTATGACGATTATGGTCATCATCCAACTGAAATATATTACACTTTAGAAACATTAAGATTAAAAACTGGGCATAAAAAAATTATCGTTATATTTCAACCACATAGATATACACGTACACAAATTCTTTATAAAGAATTTCCAAAAGCGTTTTCATATAAAGACAAAGTTTTTTTAACAGAAATTTATCATGCTAATGAACCACCTATTAAAGGAGTAAGTTCAAAAATTATATATAACGAGTTTAAGAAAAGAGAGTATGATGTAGATATGTATAGTTATAAGAAATTAATTAATTATATTAAAAACTTAGACGAAAAACAATGTGTTGTTTTAACCTTAGGCGCTGGCGATGTTTATAAAATTGCAGAAAAATTATTAAAACATTATGGGAAATAATATTATAGAAACATTCAAAAAACATAATATATACGTAATATTTAATGAAAAATTAAGTAAGCATACAACTTTAAATATAGGTGGGCCAGCAAAGTATTTTATTTATACAGAAAACTTAGAACAACTCATTGATGTTTTGTCTATTGCAAAGTTTTATAATGAGAAAGTTTTAATTATAGGAGCTGGCTCAAACATGTTAATCTCAGATCAAGGATTTGATGGTATCGTGATAAAATTGAAAAAAGATTTTTGTTATATTAATGTTGAAGGTGAAAAAGTTATTGCAGGTTCTGCGGTAATGTTATCCATGTTAATAAAAACAACAATAGATTATTCTTTAGGAGGATTAGAAGAATTGTTTGGCATTCCTGGTAGTGTAGGAGGAGGAATAATAATGAATGCTGGAACTAAAATATCTACAATTTCTGACTGTTTAGAATATGTAGAAGTTGTAAAGATAAATAGCCCCGAAGAAGGAGTTATTAAATTAGATAAAGAACAAATAAATTTTAAATATAGAAGTAGTGGGTTGGAAAATAAGTATGTAATTGTAAGCGGATGTTTTAAACTTAAAAAAAGTGATAACGAGTTTTTACGAAAACGTATTAACGAAGTTTTACTTCATAGAATTAAAACTCAACCTTTAGGAACTTTTAATGCTGGATGTATATTTAAGAACCCATACGGAGAAAAAAATGAAATAACTGCTGCGAAACTAATTGAAGAGGCAGGATTAAAAGGGTTTTCTATTGGTGGAGCTTGTGTTTCAGAAAAACATGCTAATTTTATTATCAACAAAAACAATGCTACTTGTGAAGATTTTGCGAATCTTATAAGGTATATAATAAAAGTTGTTAAAGAAAAATATAATATAGAACTTCAACCAGAATTGACACTTGTCGGATTTGAACTATAGTTTATGAAGAAAATTAAAATAGCAATTTTATATGGTGGCTTCTCATCAGAACGAGAAATAAGTTTAAAGACAGGATATGCTGTGTATAAAAATTTATCCAAATGGAAAGATTTTAAAGTTTCTCTTGTAGATATAAAAAAAGAAAATTGTATTAATCAATTATTAAAACTTAAAAAACAAAAAGTTGATATTGTTTTTATTGCACTTCATGGTAAATTTGGTGAAGACGGTAGGTTACAAACAATACTTGAAAGTATAGGTTTAAAATATACAGGTTGTGGAATTATCCCTTCAATGATCGGGATGAATAAATATCTTACAAAACTTTTGCTTAAATATAATCAAATACCAACGCCTGAATTCAAAGTATTAAATCTTGAAAATAACACAGAAGTTAATAAAGTCGATTTGAACTTTCTCAAAGAAAAAAATTTTAGTTTCCCTTTAGTTATAAAACCTACATCAGAAGGTTCTACAATTGGTACTTCTATTGTTAATAACTATAGAAGCTTACTTTCTGCAATAAAACTTGCAAGGAAATATGACAATACTATAATTATTGAAAAATATATAAAAGGAAAAGAAATAACTGTGCCAATTTTAAACGGTGAAGTGTTACCTTTAATCGAAATTGTTCCTAAACTTAATAAATTTTACGATTATAAATCAAAATACCAAATTGGCGGGTCAAAACATTTAATACCTCCAAGAATTGATAAAATAACATATGATAGAATAAAAAATATTGCTATCAAAACTGCTAAAATTATTGGGTGTGAAATATTATGTAGAATTGATACCATACTCGATGAAAAAAATAATATACCTTATGTTTTAGAAGTAAATACTATTCCAGGAATGACCGAAACATCTTTATTGCCAGAAGCAGCAAAATATCAAGGAATATCTTTTCCAGAACTTGTAAGAAAAATAGTCTTCGCTTCACTTAAAAAATATGAGTAAATATTATTTTTTTCCAAAAAAAAGAAATAAAAGAAAACAAAAAATAAAATTTGTCTATAAATTTCTCTCAATAATAATTATTTTTATAGTTATATTTCTGCTTTATCACAAAACAGAAAAGGTTAACTCACTATTTAAAATTCTAAGTATTCAGCATGTATATTTGTTGCAGAATAGTACAACTATACCTGACAATGTGATATATAAGTATATAGAAGACAAAAAATTTAATATATTTAATTATAAAAAACTTTTTTTTCATCTTAAAAACCTTTTTCCTGAAATAAAAGAAGTAAAAATTGTATATATTTTACCAATTAATGCACTTAAAATTAAAATCTACGCTTTTTCTCCTATAGGATATAAAGAAGAACCTAATGGCGAACTCAGTTTTTTTTCATGTGAAAAAGGATGGTATAAAGTTTATGATCCTACAAAGATTGATATAGGCAGACTATGTAAAATAGAAGGTAATATTGATGGTTCGTTTTTGGAATTAGTATATCAAAAATTTAATGAAATCTCTGCGTGGGAAAAAATCAGAAAAATTGGTATGCAAAACAACAAATGCATTTTTTATATAAACAGTATTGACGATAAGATAGTTTTATTTTTTTTAGATAGAAAAATAAAAGATGTTAAAAAAGAACAACTAGCAAAATTAGTGAAATATAATTTTGGTAACTATAAAAAAGTTTATGCACAATTGTTGTCCTATGGTAGAGTATATGTTGAATAATAAATAAAAAATTTGTATATAAAAATTAATATGACAAAAGAAGAAATTTATTGCGGGATAGATATAGGTTCGGGTCGTGTAACAGGTGTTTTAGGGAAATATAACCCAGAACAAGAAGTGATTGAAATTATTACTGGTAAACAATTGGTAGATAGAGAAGCAATTTCTGCTGGTGTAATAAAAGATATTGATAGAAGTGCAGCACTTATCAGTGAACTTATAACTACATTAGAAGATACCGCAAAGGTTGAAAAACCGAAGATTGTTGTGGGGGTTAGGGGTGTATTTATCAGTACATATGACACTTCTGCACAAATACCTATTACCTCAACAGATAAAACAATTACTTTAGAAGATAGAGAAAAAGTTATTGAACATGCAATAAAAAATCTAAGAATATCAAATGATCGTCTTATTATGAATATTATGCCACAGGAATACATTATTGATGGTCAACCAGGTATTTCAAATCCTGTAAATATGGAAGGTAGTATTCTTGAAGTAAAAGCACATGCTGTGGTAGGATATTCCAGTTTTATAAGAAATATTGAACGGACATTTTCAGAAGCTGGTTATGTAATTGATAATATACACTATGGATTAATTTCTTTAGGGGAGTTAGTAACAGAACCAGAAGAACGAAATTTAGGTTGTTTGGTAATAGATTTTAGTGGACAGTCCATAGGTATTGTTGTTTATTCAGGTGGATGTATAAGGTACAGCAAAGAATTTCACAGTAAAGAAATAGATTTAGGTGCCGATCTTATAACTCGTGAAATTGCTGCTTATTATAAAACATCGTGGAACATTGCAGAAAATTTAAAACGTAGATATGGTACAGCTCAACCGTCATCAGTAAAAAAAGATGAACAAATTGAGATACCATCGCGAGATGGTAAAAATATCAGAATTACAACAAGAAAAGAATTAGCTAAAATTATAGCAGGAGTTATTGAACACATTTTTTTAGATATTATACTTCCTGAATTTAAGAAAATTCACTATATAGATCTCGCATTACAATATGGTGATGTTATTCTTACAGGAGGTGGTGGAAATTTATGTGGTATTACAGAAGCATTACGCGAATTATTAAAAAGTGAATATACTGAACTTGAAGAAAGTATAGATGTTCGTGCTGGAAATATAGGTGTTGAAAGTGCAATAGTTGGTGATGAAGAAATTATATCTGACTTCTCATATACTACTGCTATAAGTTTGATAAAATACGAAGTTGAAGATCAAAAAAAATCTTTTAAAAAAAGAAATCAACCAAAAGGGATAAAAAAATTTATACAAAAAATTTGGAATCTCTTCGGAGAATAAAAATATGAATGAAGAGATTATAAAAAAATATCCTGTAAGAATTAAAATAATGGGAATAGGTGGCGCTGGGGGAAATGCAATAAATAGAATGGTAACGGCTGGACTTATTGATCCTTCAGTAGATATTATTGCTATAAATACTGACCTTCAGGCTTTGAAAGGTTCTCATGCACCTATTGTTATACAAATTGGAGTAAAGACTACAAAAGGACAAGGGTCAGGTGGTGATCCTGCTGTTGGAAAACAAGCAGCTGAAGAATCAGCTGATATACTCCGAGATTTATTGACAAATACAGATATGGTATTTTTAACTTGTGGCATGGGAAAAGGGACAGGTACTGGTGCTACACCTGTTATAGCAAGAATTGCTAAAGAACTTGGTGTACTCACAGTGGCAGTTGTTACAAAACCTTTTAAACATGAAGGCATCAAAAGAATGGAGAATGCGTTAGCAGGTATCACAGAACTTAAAAAATATGCTGATGCGATACTTGTCATCCCAAACGACAGATTTTTAGAATTATATCCTGACTTGATTTTTGATGAAGTTCTGTATAAATTAGCAGACGATGTTTTACACAAAGCAGTTTTAAGTATGTGGAAGGTTATCACACAACCTGGGTTTGTAAATGTTGATTTTGCTGATGCAAGAAATGTTTTAAAAAATGCTGGAGAAATATTAATGTCTTATGGAGTAGAAAGTGCAAATACAGAAAACTGTCTAAAAAAAGCTATAAAAAATGCTATGAATAGTCAGTTTATGGAATTTGATATTCGTAATGCTAAAAATTTGTTAGTAAACATTTGTGGAAAGAATATAACAGGACATGATGTACGTCAAGCTTGGGAGTACCTCCATCAATATACTGATAAAGATGTAATTACATACATGGGATTTGTAAATTCTGATGAGTTTGAGGATAAAGTGGATGTAACTATCATAGCAAGTGGATTCCAAAAAATTGAACATAAAAAAATAAAAAAAGCAATAGGTTCTATTAAATATAAAAATAATGATGAAAACACTGAAATTACTACAGAAGCTACACCTAAATTTGAGTTTTATAGAACTGGCAAATTGCGAGTGTTAAAATAATTATATGAATGAAGAAAGGATTGAAAAAATATTTAATATAATAAGAAAGTTTTTGATAGCAAAAGGTAGTGATTTACATCTAAGAAGTAATTGTGTGCCTTATATTAGAATAAATGGTGTATTACAACCAATGTTTGATGAATCACAACAAGAAGTGCTTACAGAAGAAGATATCAAAGAGTTCGTTTTCCATATAATGTCATCACAGCAAAAAGAAAGGTTTGAAATAGAAAAAGAATGTGATATTGGATATAATTTTGAAAATATAGCGCGTCTAAGAATGAATGTTTTTTACCAGCGTGGCGTTATAAATATTGCAATAAGGAGTATCCCATTACAAATACCTAATAGGGAACAACTAGGTTTGCCAGAAATAGTATATAAACTTGCAGAAAATGTTCGTGGGTTAGTACTTGTGACAGGACCGGCTGGTTCTGGAAAATCTACTACATTAGCTTGTATGATTGACTACATTAATTCAACACGAACCGCACATATTGTGACAATTGAAGATCCTATAGAATTTATACATAAAGATAAAAAATCTATTATTACTCAGAGAGAAGTACCATATGACACATCTTCATTTATTTCTGCATTAAAACATGTAGTAAGACAGAATCCAGATGTAATTTTAATAGGTGAAATGAGAGATCTTGAGACAATGCAAGCTGCACTTACTGCAGCTCAGCTAGGACATTTTGTTCTTTCAACTATTCATACTGTGGATGCTGTACAAACAATAAACAGAATAATCGATATGTTTCCACCACATCAGCAAAATCAAGTTCGTCTGCAACTTGCTGATACTTTAAAGGGTATAATTTCGCAAAGATTGTTACCAAGAAAGGATAAGAAAGGGTTAGTTCCTGCTGTTGAAGTTTTAGTAGTAACACCAGCAGTTAAAAAATGTATAGAAGAAAAAAATTTAGGAGATATTATAAATTTAATGAAACAAGGAAAACATTATGGTATGCAAACATTTAATCAGGCTTTGTTAGATTTGTTCAAGAATGGAGTTGTAGCATTAGAAGATGCTCTACAAGCAGCGTCAAGTCCTGAAGATCTTATGCTTGCAATAAAAGGTATTGAGTCTACAAGCGAACTTTCTTCAAGACTTATTGAACGTTTTTAAGTTTCTAAAAATATTTTTTGTAATAATTTAAGTGGATGAATTTACTTTTAATAAAACATCTCAGTGGAAAATAAATAAATTTTTTACTTCTTTTTCTATTAACAATTTTTTACTTCTTACAACTACTAAGGAACTAATAAATCAAAAAGCCTTTCCAGAAGAAAATAATAAATCTATTATACCATTTATTTCCAAAGAAAAATCTTTTGCTTTGTTGTCTTTTCTTACTCTTTATGCTGAGAAGTTTAAAAACAAAACTATATTAATGTCTGAACAAATTCACAGTAATAGAGTTATCTATGTTAAACAACAAGACACAGAATGTTTTTCAAGTAAACTACAAGTTGGTGAATTTGTATTTTCTTATAAGTTATTTTTAAAAACAGACGGTATTATAACTGACTCTCTAGATGATATTATTGTTATTTTTACTGCTGATTGCATTCCTTTGTTTATTATAGATAACAAAAATAAAATATTTGGTCTTCTTCATATCGGAAGAAAAGGTCTACAGCTTGGTATTATTGAAAACTTATTAAAAAAATTATCATTACTGCCTCATTTTTCCTTAAAGGATACTGTTTTTGTAGCAGGTCCCCATATCTGTGAAAAATGTTATATTGTAGATGGGAAAAACTTCTCTTTATTTAATTTGCTTTATAATCAACTTACTTTTTTTAATATAAGACCCTCTCAAATTTTTAATTCACACATTTGTACTTTTCATAATAAAAAATTCTTTTCTTACAGAAGAGATGCTACTGAACATAGGATGCTTTCAATTATAAGCTATTTTTTGCCTCTTAAATCTTAAAGTAATACTTTAATTTTCATGTTTTGTTTTATTCCCAAATTTTTATATTTTACATTAAAAATTATTAAAAATTTTCGATTTATCGAATATTTTAAAAATTTTTTTAATCCATTGGTTTATCAATTTAAATTAACATAATATATCTTATAGGAACTTAAATATCGGCAAAAATTTAAAAGTTGTAATAATGCAGATATTACTTATTAAAAATTTTTTTAAAATTGATAAGTTTAATTATAGATGGCTGTGTTGGTATTACTGCGGATGATATTGCGCCATAAACTAGCGGCATGTTTAAAAGTAAACATAAAAATCTTGTAAGCAAAGAAGTCTTACCTACAGTGAAGATTGCTATTTTTTTGAAAATATTAATGTTTTTATACCTGCTATAATAACTTTTTAGTACTTCTAAATAATCAGAGAACCGTTCACACCGAAAAACTATTTTGACAAAATATTTACATTTTTTAATTTTTGCTAAATTTTCTATTTGCTTACTAACTTTTATAATTTTTTTACCATCAACATTTGAACTTAATTCATGATAAGACAAAATTATAGTTTTTTTATATTTTTTAACCAATTCTATAACTTTATGTTTTATTTTTGAAAAAAATTCAATATCTATAAGGTCTACATATTGAGAGTATTTTTCTAAAATTTTTGATAAAACATAAAATCTTGTATTTTCAGAAACTTTTATTACTCCTCCTTCGTCAAACTTCCTAAATGTTACTATAATCTTAACATTAGGCAAAAAATCCCTTATTTTTTTAAATACATCTAATAACATTTTTTGTGATGTTTTATCTTTATAAAAAGTATCAATTCTAACTTCTACGAATGAAACAAAATTTTTGTATTTCCTAAGCAGATTAAATTGATGAACGATATTTTTGCTTGTTAATACTCCTACAATATTTGTGTTATTCATTTGTTTTTTTAATGTTTCAGAAATATACTATTTCTTAGAAATACTATTTTTTAACGAAAACTTACATCCGCAATAGTTCTGTCGATATAAACCAAGTTGTTTTGCAAGGTTTATAGTATTTTTGAACCCGTCTTGTTTCTTAAAATCAATCTTTAGAAACTTCTTTCCTCCAATTTGTTCTCCAATTTCAAAAATAACATTAGATTTTTTATGTGGACTTATAGTAAGGGTGGTGGTAAAAAATTCAAAGTTTTCTTTCAAAGCAACTTCAAATGTTTTTTTAAGTCTCAGTTGATAACAAAGAAGGCATCTTTTCCCACCTTCGGGTTCATCTTTATATGAACCACATATATTTTCCCATACTTGGGGTTCATATTCATCATATATAACTCTAATTTTATAAATTTCAGCAACTTTTTCCACAACTTGTTTTCTTTTTAAATATTCAGATTCAGGGTAAATATTAGGGTTAAAAAAATGTCCAACAACTTCATAATTTTGTTGTTTTAATCTTTTTATAGATTCTAATGCGCATATACCACAACATATATGTAAAAGTATGTTTGATTTTTCAATCATTTTGATATTTTGTTTATTACAGAAAGATAAATTTCTTCTAAATTATTTGTTTTAAATTTATTTTTAAGTTCTGTTTGTGTATCACAGAGTAAAATTTCGCCGTTGTATATTATAGCAATTTTATTTGCTAATTGTTGGGCAACTTCTAAAATATGGGTACACAAAATTATTGTTTTCCCTTCATATGATAATTCTTTTATAAACTGTTTAAAAAAACTTATACTTTGTGGATCAAGTCCTATCATTGGTTCATCTAAAATATATACTTCTGGTTCACGAAGAAAAATTGTTAATAACAACAATTTTTGTTTCATTCCTTTTGAATACACTTCTATTGGTTTGGTTATAACATCTTTTAAATCAAACTGTTCAAGAAAAAATTCGTATTTTTTTATGTCAACTCTTTTTTTGTAAATCCCCATTATAAACTCAATAAACTCTTTGCCAGTGAGTTTATTATAAATATAAGGTTCGTCAGGAAGATAACCTATTATTTGTTTTAGTTCTATAGCAGCTACAGACATCTTCTTGTTAAAAATATAAACTTCGCCTTTATCAGCTTCTATTACACCTGATAAAATTTTAACAGTAGTTGTTTTTCCTGCGCCATTAGGACCTAATAAAATAAAAATTTCGCCTTTTAAAACATCAAAACTTATGTTTTTTAACACATCTTTACCATCAAAACTTTTATAGAGATTTTTTACTTCTACACATTTCATATTTATAACAAAATAGTTAACAATCCTGCTATGAAAATTGGTAAAATAAAATTATCATCTACAGGTAATGGTAAAAATTCTATTGCTGCACCTAAAAATGCCGATATAAATGCATATTCTATATTTACAAAAAATAAACTACAAAGAAACGCAACCACAAAAAATGCTAATGATCCTTCTAAACTTTTTCCTTTAGAACCTAACTTTATTTTGCCAAACTTTACTCCAACTAATGCTGCTACACTATCTCCTAATGCAAGGTATAATAAACTTAATGTTACAATATTTTTATTATCTGGAAATAAAAATATCGTAAGAAACGCACCTGATAATGTCCATATCAAAGTTGAAACATTTTCTTTTTCTTTTTCTCTATATGTGCCTTCGAAAATCTTTAATATTAATCTGTTAACAGATGGGTATAACAACCGGATTGTTTCCAATATTAAATCTATTATCATTAAAGACGCAGAAATAATTACTGCTGTATTATAAGGAATGATGTTATATAATAAAGGATAAAATATTGTTAGCAAATGAAAACTTTTTCTTTTTATTTCTTGGCGAACTTCAATATTAAAAACTTTTGGATACATTTTTAGTAAAAAATGTTTTAATATAAATGGACAAATTTGTTAGCTTTTTATAGCATAAAATATATGTATTTTTTGTATTTAATATAAAAAAGTCTTTTATTTGAGAAATAGTTATCTTAGGTGAAAACATTAACATAAATAAAAGGATTAATATCAGACAGTTAATTATAAAAATTACAACTATTGAAAACAACCACCCAGAAATTTTAAAATCTTGCTGACCAATATATATCGCATATATTGTAAGCATAATATGGAACATTATAGTAAATCCTACAAAGAATGATAGAATTTCAGTTGATAAATTAACTTTACCAATGTATTTTAAAACAAACCATAAAAATATTATGATAATAGTATATAAAGGAACAAAATATGGTGATAAGGCAATAAAAGTATTAATTTTGTTAACATTCACGCTACCATATGAAGAACCTATTTTTACTTTTTTAACTTTCCCTCCACAAATGTAGGTGCTTATCATATGCATAAGTTCGTGACCTATAACATATAATTTTATTGGTTTATATAATAACACATGAATAACAAAATATACACCCGCTCCTAAAAGAAAAAATTGGACAAGTTTATTACTTAATTGAGTATTTTTTATAACATAAATCAAAGTAACAAAGATTGAGTAGCAAAAAGGTAACAGCATCACCGCATAAAAAAATTTCAATATTTTGTTATTCATCAAAAATTTTATCATAAATAACAACCCTATTTCGTCCTAATTTTTTTTGCTTGATACAACGCTTTATCTGTATGTTCAATAATTTCATTAACTGTGGCTCCATCATAATATGTTTCCACTCCGATACTTACTGTAAGATGTAATTCTAATTTATCAATCTTAAACACTGCTTTTTCAACATTTTCTTTTATTCTGTAAACAATTTTTGTGCCCATTCATGACCACATTCTATCAATAATATAGCAAATTCTTCCCCTCCATATCTACATACAACATCTGTTATTCTTACTGATGATAACAAAATTTTTGCAAGTTGTCTTAATACTTCGTCACCAACAAGATGTCCATAAGTATCGTTTATTTGTTTGAAATGATCTATATCTATCAAAAGTAAAGAAAATGTTGTGTTATACCTTTGTACACGCAAAATCTCGTATTCTAATCTTGAAATAAAAAACCTATGAATAAACAATTTTGTAAGACCGTCAGTAATAGCTAACTCATAAAGTTGTGCATTATGTAACGCAACAGCAATGTGGTTAACTAAACTTTGTAATAAAGAAATATCATAATTTGTAAAGTTGGAGTAATCCTTCTTTTCACTACATAAAATAAATCCTAAAAAATTACCTCTTGAGACCATAGGTAAAAATAAGATTTCAGTAGAAGAAAATTCTTTAAAGATATAGATATTGTTTGGTGATAAAATTTCTGCTTGTGGTAAAGACTCGTTATTAAATTTTACTATATGGTGTATCGTTTCAAAATCTATCTTTGGAGTAATAGAAATATTTTGTAAGTTTTCAGCTAATGTAAAACATTTATTTTCTTCGTTATATAAATATATTGCAACTTTTTTAACTATCCCAGATCCTGAAATAAAATCGGGTATTGATGATATAATTTTTTGTGTATCTATTATTTCTGCTATATCTAAACTAATTTTGTTCAAAAGATGTAAATCGTTAATAGCACGTTGTAGTTGTTTATTAATAATTTTAAAATCTTGTTCTAATTCTTTTTCTTTTACAATTTTAACACCCATACCCATCAAAGGACATATCGGTAGAATATCACAATATGGACATAAATTATTCTGTTGAGGTAGGAATTCGCTGTCAGAATATATTCGTCTGACGATATCTATTATATTTTGTTTTGTTTCTTGTATACACTGAGGTGTTTTAGAAACAGAAATTTTTTGGTTATGTTGTAAAAAAATTTGTGAGACAATTTTTGGAAACAATTTATATTTCTCCCAACAACATAATGCATAAATATTCATCTGCAGGTCTTTTTCAAGTTCTTCACTTTTTGGAATATATCCACCTGTCTTATAGTCAATTATTTCAACACCACCAGGAACTTCATCTATACGATTTATTTTTCCTGTAAGAAAAAAATCTTCAATACTTATTCTAAAAAACTTTTCACTAAATAGTGGTGTGATTGTAACATCATTATTTTCAAAAAAATTTTTTAATAAATAAACAGCATTATGTTTATACTCAGCTTCTTGTTCTTTTGTAGAATATCCTTCAGAAATCCAGTATGTGTCCAACAACAAAAGTAACTTATCAATTGTACGTTCTTGAAGATTTGTGATTTTAAAAAATTCAGCAAGAACTTTGTGTATAGTATTTCCAAATGAATAGTATGGTTGAGGTTTTTTATACCTGGTACCTATACGGTCAATATATAATATTTTGAACTTATATGGACATTGTAGATATGTTTCCAATGCTACAGTGCTTAAATATTTTGGTAAGTCAAACATAACTTTGGAAAGATAATTGTGTTATTTTATAATTTTTTTAATTGTGTTGTTTTTATTAAATATAATTTTAACAGGTTTTTTACTCTTATCATCTTTTACTTCTTTATACCAAAACGACATAATTATAAGTTGGTCTCCTACTTCACCTAATCTTGCAGCACCGCCTTGTAAAGCAACAGTTTTTGACCCTTTTTTTGCAGGGATAACATATGTTTCAAATCGTTCTCCATTACTAATGTTTATAACTAAGACAATTTCATAAGGTTGTATATTTGCTAACTCTAAGAAATTTCTGTCAAGTTTTATGCTTCCAGTATAATAAAGATTTTTTGCAGTTACAGTTAATCCTTGTAGTTTTGATTTTAAAAATTTTATGTACATAATTTTATTCTATCATATAATCTTCTATTTTATATCCTTTTTGCTCAAGTTCTTTTTTCCACAACTGTTTAACTTGTTCAATTTTTTGTTTGGCAAGTTTTACCCATTTAGTTTGCGGTGGATAAAATAAATCTATCACTGTTTTATACCAGATATATGCATATTTTAATGAACTTTCTTCTAATTGTCTTTGTTTATTAAACTCTATAAGTTCTAACTTAATCTGGTATTCTTCTTTTGATATTTTTCCTTTTGATAAAAGTTTATCTAAATTTTGTCTTTCTTTTTCTGTTTGTTTTTGTATATATTCTATTTTCTTTGATGGATTATAATACCAATCTAGATATTTTTCTGCTTCAAAATATGCAGAACGTGCACGAAAAAAAATGTCTAAATATACAAAGATATAAAACGCTATTATA
>CAZFSG010000002.1:2604-15724 GCA_964521665.1 uncultured Elusimicrobia bacterium | reverse complement strand
TTTTCTATATTCATAAAATTATATTATAAAACATAAATTTTTATTTCAATAATACATTTTACTTTTCTGAACTTTCCTCTTCTGCCCAACTTTTGAATTTAAATCTTGGTTCTATTTGAATTTTTATATCTGAACCATATCTTCCAGTAGCAAGATCTTTTAATCCATAATCATAAACACCTTTGATAAAGATATTATTCTTTATCCTATAACTTATTTCAAACTCATGTTTAAGACTGAGTTTGTTTTGTAATTCAGCAATTGTAATACTATATCCTATTATCATGTCAGAAGTAAGGTATTTCTCAATACCATATTTTGTATTTTTAAATATATCAACAAACTTTATATTCTCTTCTGTTTTAGCACCAATATCAACACTTTGTGATACAAAATCTGACCCTATTTGTGAAATCACAACATTATCTGCTATACCCCATTTCTGTAATACATTTCTCACTACAGGTGTTGCTAATGTTGTATCTACAAGTTTTATGAGTTGTGTTCTAAGTAACGGTAACACATCTATTTTTTCTGATGATAAAACTTCAACTTTATCCTGAGATTTTTGTATTTTCCCCACACCTATCATTAATGCAGCAATATCTTCAGTCTTTAATTGTGGATATGTTGACGAATACAATTTTGGTTTTATATCTTCAATTTTACTTTTAGATATTACAAGTTGGACGTTAACTTTTTCTTTTTCTTGTGTTACAATATCTGTTTCAGCTAAAAGTTCAAGATATACATCTCGATTTACTATTTCTAAACTGCCAGATTTAATATTGAAATAAGTATTTAAAAAATTAACTTTTCCACGAGTTGCATCAACTTCTCCATTTATATTACTTTTATCCATATCTTTAAGATATTTAAAATTAACTTTCCCTACAATGTTAGCTAATATAGATTCATTTTCATACCATACATTATTGTTTGCAACTAAGTTTATATCATAAAATATTTTATCAAATGTTTTTATTTTTTTAGATGAAATTTTACCTGGATAAGTAAAATATGTGTTGTTCATTATAATATTTCCGGTTATTGTAGGTACTATTTCTTTTTTATTCTTAGTTATATTTATATCAAAATGTAAATTTCCGTTAGAAACAAAAGTCTGTTCACCTTTTATAAAACCTAAAAACTTGTTTACAGGTAAAGATAATTCTGGTATTGAAATATAAATACCGCTGCCATTCTGTGTTTTTATATTTATTGAATAGTTATCATTTATCTCATACTTTCCTGATACAAAAATTTTTGTTTGTTCATATTCACCAACACAATTTATGATATTTATTTTGTTTTTGTCAAACATTAATTTTAAGTTTATATTCTTTAAATACTTTGCGTATCTATCAAAATTTATTTTTCCATTAGATATATTCAAATATCCGTATAATTGTGGATTATTTTTTTTACCCTTAATATGAATATTTATTGACAACATTCCTTCTGCTGTTTTTATAATGTTATAGAAATTATTAAATATTGATAATTCACATTTATTTGTATAAACGAAAAAGTCAAGTTCTTCATTATCAAAATTATAACTTCCTTTTAATGATATTTTTTGTTCTGGTTTAAATAGAACATCAAAATACTTTATTGTTAGATAATTTTTATAACTTGATATTTCTGTTTTAATTTGTTCCATCTTGAGATTTAAAAATTCTATATTACTTGCAACAAAGTTTGATTTTATCTTGTATGATAGAATTTTGTTTTCCATTGTTGATATAACTTCTATATTTCCATCTACTTCACCTTTGATATCTGTTCGTAATATATTGAATATGTTTACAAATGTCTCTATTGGAAATTTTTTTATAGATATTTTTAAAACATCTCCGTGATTTCCTATTTTTCCATCACAAAACAAGACTTGTTCTTTAGATAAAATAAGTTTTAAATTGTCAAATTCAACATTATTTTTTCTAAAAACAATTTTGCCCGTTAAATTCTCGCTGTCTACAAATTCAACATATTTTTTTACAATGTTGTAGAAACATTTTATTTTAAATTTTTCTATAAAATAATTATTTATCCAAAAATTATCAAGGAACAAGTTTATTTCAAAAATTCTATCTTGGGGTTCAAAAATCAAACAAGAAAAGTTTGCAACAAAATTGTTATTTTTTATATTTAAATTTTTTATTCTTCCAGCTAATGATATAATATTTTTATCAGATATATATGTAGATGAGGAAATTACTATTTCGCTACTACTGTTATACAAACGTCCTGAAAAATATTTTATTGGTTCGTTTTTCAAGATAGAATCTAGGTCAAAACTAATTTCAGCATTTATCGTTTCTAATAAATATTTATGAGAAATAAAATTTTGTACTTTTATTTCTATTTTTTTTGTTTTCAGCTCTATAATAGATGTAAACGGATATATATTTTCTCTATTTAATGCTGTACCTACCAATATAATTTTTTCTTTATCATTTTTAATTTTGCCTTTAAGTTTATCTACAATTTTTTGTTTCCTAAACAAGATCTTATCAAATAAATATTCTCCTGAGATTAAAAAACTTTTATCTTTTATAACTTTTAATGTTGAAACCAAATTAGTTTTTATTTCACCTATAACAAAATTTTTTCTTTTTATATCAATATCTGCAACAAAAAATTGTTTGTTTATGTTATACCATCCTTTACTATAAAACGAACCATCTTTTTCAGCAACATTAAATTCTATTAAATTATTTTTGTATCTCCCGCTGAGTTCTGCATCTTTAAAAACTTGTATTTTATCGATAATTAAATCCTTAACATCTATTTTATAATTTATATCATTTTTTTTAAATTCAGTTTTACCATAAGCAATAAAATTTAACTTTTTATTTGCTAAATAGAAATTGTTAGAACGAACATCAAAAATTATGTTTTTAGACAACTCTGAATAAGCATATAGTTCTGCGGAAGAGCCAAAAACTAAATTATTATATTTTGTGTTTAAAGCTGCGGTAGAATAATTGGTATCAAATTCAAAGTTTATGTTTTCAGTATTTGACTTTGCACAACTTTTTATTATAAAATTTTGTTTATTTATAACAAAATATGTTTCTGTTTTATAATCAAAGACTGAACCTTGTATAACAACATTGTTTTTTTCAGCAAATTTTATTTGTAAATCAAATGGTATATCTTTTTGATTACTTGCTACTAAAAAAGCATTTTTAGTATTATCATATTTTATTATTCCGTTAATAATTTTATCTTTATATTTAACAAAAAATTTTCCTTTATTGTTAACAATCTCAGTATTAAACATAAAATTGTTATTATTCAAATTTATTTTTAACTCGTAATCTTTATTAGCAAAAATTTTTCCAAACAACAAAGTTTTTATTTTATTAAATTCTGTAATATTAAAAATTCCTGTATAGGTGAGATAATATATATCTTCTTTTTTATATAATTTTAATTCGCCATCAAGATTGTTACTTTCTATTTTATTATAAATTTGAATTGGTAAAAAAGTGAATTTTCCAAGAACTTTTATATTTTTTTCTTCATTCTTTTTTGATACTTCCAAAAAATATTCATGTGGATAGGACAAATCATAAATTCCTTGAGCACGAAAGTTTATATGATAAAAACTTGTTGGAATAATTGATAAGAAAATATTACCTTTTAAAAACCATGTAGATTTATTAATATCAGAATAAAAATTAAATTTTGCATTTACTGTTTTTCCTACAGAGGTAAAGAACAAATTTATCTTATCATTTTTTATATCGTCTCTTACAACATTGTTGATAGTTATAACTTTATTTTTATACTTAACTTTAACTTCATTAATTTTTATCTTTGTTGGAATGGTGGATAATAACCGTTTTAATTCTTCTTTAAAGTTAGGTTGTTCTTCAGCAGATGAAGTGATTTGTGGTATCTTTTTTATTTCTAAAAATAGGTTATTTGAATATAAATTTTTAATTACAAAAATTTTCTTTGTAATTTTTAATATATCAAAACCTAAAAATGTATTTTTAATACTTAGTTCAATATTAGGAGAAAAAGTTTCAATTTTATGCATATATAGCATATTAGGGAAGATATAGAATATATGAGTACTCTTATAGTTTGCAAGAAAATGTTTTAATATTTTATTCTTGTTAACAAAGATATATAAATTTATTAGTATCTCTGTTATTAAAAAAGAAATTATTAAAAATAGAAACACAACTTTTAATTTTTTCATTGAGATAAATTGTTTTTGTAGCAATTAAAATTTTGAATCGAGCTTAATTTTTTATGTGCTTTATGTTTAATTAATTTTACTGTGAGAAGAACAAATAAAATCAAAGCACTATTTTGTATAATGGAAAGAATTTTCTTCAAGTTACTTCTTTAATATCAGGATGTGAACCATATAATTCAAATTTAACTTTTTCATTAACAGGATCGAGATATGAAAAAACTTTATATACCTTATCTGTAGAAGTGAGGTTGTGTTTCAGTAAAATTTCTTCTGCAATTGCATCCTCTACATATTTCTGTAACACACGTAGCAATGGTCTTGCACCATAATATTGATCGAATCCTTTTTCTAATAAAAACTGTTTAACTTCGTCTGAAAAAACAACTTCTATATTTTTCTTTTGTAATTTTTCGTTAATTTTTGCTAACATAAGTTCTAAAATTTTATTCATTTCTTCTTTTGTTAATGGTTTAAATACCACAATTTCATCTATACGGTTCAAAAATTCTGGATTAAACACTTTCTTAAGTTCTTCCATAAGCAATGTTTTCATATTTTTATATTCACTTTCTTCATTTTCAGATTGTACAAAACCAATTGATTTTCCTTTAGATATAAGTTTTGCTCCTATATTAGATGTCATAATAAGCACAACATTTTTAAAACTAACTTTATGTCCTAAACTATCGGTTAATACACCATTATCCATAATTTGTAATAACAAGTTGAATACATCAGGATGTGCTTTTTCAATTTCATCAAGCAAAACTACTGAATAAGGTCGTCTTCTGATATGTTCTGTTAATACTCCACCTTCTTCGTATCCAACATAACCAGGTGGTGCACCAATTAATCTTGATACATTAAATTTCTCCATATACTCTGACATATCAATTCTTACCATCGCGTCTTCGTTACCAAACAAAAATTCTGCTAACGCTTTTGCAAGTTCTGTTTTTCCAACACCGGTTGGCCCTAAAAATAAAAAACTTCCTATTGGACGTTTTGGATCTTTAATACCGGTTCTTGACCTGCGAATAGCATTTGCTACAGCTTTTATAGCTTCATCTTGCCCAACAATTCTTTTATGCAACTCATTTTCTATATTTAATAACTTTTGACTTTCTTGTTCAGTAATTTTTGTGACCGGTATATTGGTCCATTTTGATACAATATAAGCAATATCTTCTGCAGTAACAACAGGTATTTCTTTTTCGCGGTTCTGTTTCCATTGTTTCTTCATTTCTTCAATTTGTTTTCTAAGAGCCATTTCTTTAGCTCTATATTTTGCTGCTTGTTCAAAATCTTGTTGTTGAGAAGCCTCCTCTTTAAGGCGAGAAATAGTTTGCAATTCTTCCATTTTAAGTTTAATTTCTTCTGGAAGTTGTGTTGCTTTTAACCTGAGTCTACTTCCTGCTTCATCAATTAAATCTATTGCTTTATCTGGTAAAAATCTATCATTTATATACCTATCTGAAAGTTCAGCTGCTGCTATTAAACTTTCTAAAGAATATATAACTTTATGATGTTTTTCATATTTTTCTTTAATACCTTTTAATATTTCAATTGTTTGTTCAACAGTAGGCGGTTCTACCAAAATAGGTTGGAACCTACGCTCTAATGCAGGATCTTTTTCAATATATTTTCTATATTCATTTATAGTAGTTGCACCAATACACTGTAATTCACCACGGGCTAATGCAGGTTTTAACATATTTGAAGCGTCAACCGCACCTTCAGCAGCTCCTGCTCCTATTACTGTATGTAATTCATCTATAAAAAGTATAATACTATTTTTACTACGACGTATTTCTTCCATTATATTTTTCATCCGTTGTTCGAACTCACCACGATATTTTGTCCCTGCAATTACTGCACCTAAATCTAAAGCTACGACACGTTTGTTTTGCAAAATTTCAGGAACATCGCCTGATGCAATTTTTTGTGCTAAACATTCTACAATAGCTGTCTTCCCTACTCCTGGATCACCTATTAGTACAGGATTGTTTTTTGTCCTACGAGACAAAATCTGTATCAATCGTTCAACTTCATCTTCCCTCCCTATAACAGGGTCTAGTTGCCCATCTTTTGCTAATTGTGTAAGATCACGACTGAATTCATCTAATGTAGGTGTTTTTGGAGTTTTTCGTAAATGTTTTACTGTTTTTGAAGACTTGAAAAATGGCATTTGTGGTTCTACATCACCTAATAAAGAATAGATTTCTTCCTGTACATCTTCGTAGGTAACACCTAAATATTCTAAAACACGTGCTGCAATACCTTCCTGTTCTCTCAACAAACCTAAAAGAATATGTTCTGTACCGACATATATATGCCCCATAAGATTTGCTTCTTCAACAGCATATTCTAAAACTTTTTTAGCACGTGGTGAGAACGGTATCTCTCCTAAAACCATTACATTATCTCCAGGCGGGACAATTTTTTCTATCTCATGTTTTATTTTTTTTAAGTCAACACCAAGATTAAGCAAAACTTGTACACCTAAACCTTCTCCAACAGATACCAACCCTAACAACAGATGTTCAGTTCCAACATAATCATGGTTAAGACGTTTTGCTTCTTCTTGTGCTATTAAGATAACCTTTTGTGCTCTATCTGAAAATTTATTCATAATTTTTTAATACATTATTTTTTTTAAAAAATCAATATTTATATAGCAACCTATTTTTGTGTAAAAAAAAATAAAGCAACAATTTTTAATTATTAGTAAGATATAATTGTTTGTTATTATCAAGTTTTTCTTTATATTTTTTTAGTGATTCTAATATAGAATATGGAAGTTTCATACTTCCAAGCAAAAGAGTATTACCATCGATTGTTCCGTGACAGTCACTACCTCCTGTGATTAATAATCCAAACTTTTCTGCTAAATTTGTTAGTTCTTCAATTACATTTTTATGATGTTTGGAATGATAAACTTCAATACCTTTGATACCGTATCTAACAAATTTTTTTATAGTTTTAGAATCAATATATATACCATAATAAGGATGTGCTAAAACAGGAATACCTTTTGAATGGAGTATCATTGATATAGCTTCTTGTGGTTTCAATTTTACTTTAGGTACATATGCTGGTTTGTTATAACCTAAATATAAATCAAATGCTTCTTTTATAGACGCGGTAATTTTTTTCTCTACCATATATCTTGCAAAGTGTAGTCTTCCGATACTATGATTTGAATTTTTGTTTTTAAAAATTTCTTTTTCATCTACAAAGATATTTAGGGATTTTAGTTTTTCAATAATTTTATATGCACGTTCTTGTCTTGCTTTTCTAAAAAGTTCCAATTTTTGTTGTAAAACTTTATCTTCAAAATCAATGTAATAACCAAGTATATGTACTTCACCTTCACTCGATTCTTCATACTCTGCAGAAAGTTCTACGCCAGGTATAACTTCAATACCTTCCTTTTTTCCTTCTTCTATCGCTTCTTTAATGCCGTCAGTTATATCATGGTCAGTAATACTAACAGCTGCAATATTTAACTTTTTACAGTATTTTATTATTTCTTTAGGAGAAAAGCTACCATCAGAATATATTGTATGTACATGTAAGTCAACATATTTTTGTTCTTCTTTATTCATAGCAGTTTACAAAAGTTCAGCAGCGAGTGCTGCAAGTTGTGACCGTTCAGTTTTTGTAAATGTTATATGTCCAAAAATTTCCTGCCCTTTAAATCTATCAATTAAATAAACTAAACCGTTGGAAGAATCGTCTAAATATGGGTTATCAATTTGGTATGGGTCGCCTGTAAGGACAATCTTACTTCCTTCACCTGCACGGGATATAATAGTTTTGACTTCGTGCGGAGTAAGATTTTGTGCATCATCTATTATAAAAAACTGATTTGGCAAACTACGTCCTCGTAAATATGTTAACGCTTCCACTTCAATTAGTCCAGATTCAAAAAAATACTGTATTGTTGATTGAAGTTTTTCTGTATCATATTTATACATTTTACCAATTAAAAAATCTAAATTATCATATATAGCTCCCATCCAACTTGAAAGTTTTTCTTCTTTAGTTCCTGGCAAATATCCAATATCACGACCCATTGGTACTACAGGTCTACTTATTAATAATCGTCTATATACCTTTTCTTCAATCACTTTATACAACCCGCAAGCCAAAGCTAACAATGTTTTACCAGCACCTGCTACTCCTAACAAAGTCACTAAATTTAGTTTATCATCTAAAAGAAGTTCTATTGCAAAACGTTGTTGTACATTCAAAGGTTTTATATTAAACACTGACACATCTTGTGATGATAAACAAACAATTTCTTTTTTTCCAAAATCACCTTTTTTTATCCTACATAATACACTATGTGATTTACCAGATTTTAATATTAAAAATTCGTTATATACTAATTCTTCTTCTTTAATATTAAATTCTTTTAACTCTTCAGCAGATATTTTGGCAGAATTATAAATTTTGTCAATAATTTCTTTCCTTACTTCGTATTCCTTTATACCGCTATATATTGATTCAATACTAACTTTAGCACGTTCATAATCTTGTGCGACAAGACCCAATGCTTCTGCTTTAATTCTAAGATTTATATCTTTGGTTATAAAAATAACCCTTTCACCATTTTTTTAAGTTTTACTGCTACTGATAGGTTTCTGTGATTTGCTTTATCTTCAATAAACTGTTTAGGCAATTCTTTATCCCAATCAAGTTCAATTTTTATTATTCCGCCATTGTCAAGTTTTACACCCTCAATTATATTCCCTTTAGAACGTAACGAATCAATTTTTCTTGATACCAACCTTGAGTTACGACCTAGTTCGTCATTACGACGTTTCAACATATCAAGTTCTTCAATAACAGTCATTGGTATTACAACTTTGTTATCACCAAATACAAAAAGTGCATTAGGATCGTGTAATAATACATTTGTGTCTAATACAAAAGTTTTTTGTCCCATAAATTTAATACATCATCCCTATATTAAAAATTAAATCTTTTGCATCTTCTGTTATACCTAAAAAGATAGCACTAAAAAATTTACGATATTCGTCTAAATCATAGTTTATGCCACTATATATATATGATTCAAATTTTTCTGAATTGGTAATCTCTTTATTATTATATTCATCTCTTTTTTTATTATTACCTTTTAAACCAAAGTAAATTCTAAAATTATCAGTTAAGTTAAACCAACTACTGAAAGAGTAAAATAAACTTTCACCGAATCTATAATCATCAGGATTTATCGTGTTATATTTATATCCTAAATTAATTAATATGTTGAAATAATGTTGTGTTTTTAAAACAATTTCCTTCTCAAAGAGCCATAGAACAATAATTCCTAGACCGCCCGTACCAAATCCTTTTTTATAATTACCTGTTGGAACACTTAAACCAAGTTCAGCAGATATTGTTGGCCAAGTTTTATTTTCTGCTTCTTTTAAGAAGTTATATTTAGTAGCAAACAAAATATCTGAGATACCTTTATCGATAGTTTCTTCGTTACTTCTACTAACACCACTCACCGATGTACCAATTTCAAAATTATCAATCATACTCCAATATAAATTTACTGGTATTTGTAACTCAGCAGTAGTCATATCTAAAATAGAATAATTCATCTGTAACTCTAGTCCATATGTATTTACAGGACAACAAATCGTTGCTTGATATGGTTTATAAAAGTTAAATAGATTTATTTGGGAAAACGTTAATTGTGTACATACTAATACTGAATTAATTATTATTAAAATATCTTTTTTATCTTTCATACATTTTTTAAAATATAAAATATAAGTACTAAAATCAACTTTTTGAATTAATTTTTTAAAGTTAAATTATTTCTCCACTTATAAGTATTCTGCCAGAACTGTCATATACAACTGCATATTGACCTTTAGTCACAGCTTTTACTGGTTGTTCAAACAATATTTTAAATTTGTTGTTATCTATTTTATAAATTTTGCATTTAACTGGTAATGATTTATACCTGATTTTACAAAACAGGTCAAAAGAATTTATTTTTCTTATATCATTTTCGTATAAGACAGGATTTGATATTGTGAGTTCTGTAGAATATAAATCTTTTTCTGTAGAGACATATATAGTATTAGTTTGTGGTTCTATTTTTACAACGTACATTCGCGACTTGGCACCTTTAATACCAAGGTTTTTTCTTTGTCCTATTGTATAAAAAAAATACCCTTTGTGGTATCCTAAAAATTTTTTTGTATGGTAATCTAAAATTTTACCTTTTTGTTGAACATTATATCCTTTTGAAATAATAAATTTTGCATAATTACCATCTGGAATAAAACATATATCAAAACTTTCTTTTTTGTTAGCAACTTTTAAGTTTTTATCAGTAGCAATTTTTCTTACTTCATTTTTTGTCAATTCTCCTAATGGGAACAAAATATATGGTAATACATCTTTTGAGATACTACATAAGAAGTACGATTGGTCTTTAATTTTGTCTTTTGCTTCACAAACAAAATATTTATCATCATATAAGACAACTTTTGCATAATGTCCCGTTGCGATAAAATCTATATCAAACAGATCTTTAAGTTTTTTATAGACAAAACCAAACTTAATTTTTTCGTTACACCAGATACACGGGTTTGGTGTAAAACCAGAAAGATATTTTTCACAAAAATTTTCTATAATGTATTTATTAAATTCATCAGAAAAATCTAATACATAATGTGGAATATCTAACTGTGAACATATAGTTTTTGCATCATATATATCTTTAGGTGAACAACAAAGTTGTCTTTGGACATCAGTGAGGTCTCCACAATGCCATAATTTTAATGTTACACCTACTAATTTATATCCTTGTTGTAATAATAAATAAGCAGCGACAGAGGAGTCAACTCCGCCTGACATTAACACTGCAACTTTTTTCTTCATTTTTTAATTTTTATAAACAAACTTATTAATTTTGTAATCTTTACCATCAATAATTACTTCTATTGTACCTTCTATATCTGTCCGAAAGATTTCTACTCCATAGTTTTCATAACGTTTTAATATTGTGTAATGTGGATGACCAAACCTATTGTTTTTCCCACAAGAAATTATAGCTACTTCTGGAGTTACAAGTTGTAAAAACTTATATATTGAAGAAGTGTAAGAGCCATGGTGTGGTACTTTAAGTATATTTGAAATTATTTCTTTTTGTTTATTTTTATATTTTTTAACAATTAATTTTTCAGCATTCGCTTCTATATCACCAGTGAACAAAACCGAAATTTCTTTATATTTTATTCTTAAAACTACAGAATTATCATTAGGTGTATCAAAAACCAAATTTTTTGGTGGATAAAGAATTTTCATTTCTATTGCTGGGTCAAGGTTTATATATGATTCTTCTCGTGCTAAATAATACTTTATTTTTTTTCATTTACAAGTTCAAGTACTCTAAAATATGTAGATGAAGGATATGGGAACCCAGGATCATAAAATTTTTCTACTTTCATATTGGATAAAATATATATCATTCCACCAATATGGTCCTTATGTGGATGAGACATTAAAACAACATCTATTTTGTTTATTTTAAGTTGTTTTGTAATAAACGAATACACATCTTTGCCATAGTCATGGAATTCATCAAGATCGCCTGCATCAATTAATACTGTATAGTTGTTTGGTGTGATTATAAAAGCAGAATCTCCTTGACCAACATCAATAAAATATATTTTTAATAGAGAAGGGAATAAAAATGAGAGGAAAAAAAATATGTTTAAAACAAAAAATTTTATAATGGAAGTAATTAGCATTTCATTTTGTTCTTTTCAAAAGTTTTTCTTGCAGTTTTTTTATTTTAAGTTTCATTTCTTGAGTTTTGTTTTCGTCAGGATTTATTTCAATAATTAGCCATAATCCTTCATAAATTTTGAAATCAAACATTTCTTTCGGTAGATACATACTACCTTTTTTCTCAACTAAGTTTACTACTACAATTTTACCATCTTCAATTCTATCAATTACACCATAAAATTTCATTTTTCCTCGCTTCTTTGTTCAAACAATAACAACTGATCTTTCTCTTTTATTTTGTCTATTACATCTAAAAGTTGGATTATATCTGTAATTTCAAAATCTGCTCCTGAGTCCTTTATATTAAATTCGTCACCATATTTTGCAAAAACTGTCCATATACCAAGTTGTTTTGCTCCTACAATATCACGTTCTGCCCAGTCACCTATCATCAATGTTTCTTTAGGTTGTGTTCCTAACCGTTCAAGTGCCATAATAAACGGTTTTGGTGAGGGTTTTCGCTCGCCTGTATCATCATAAGTGAGAACAAAATCAAAATAATGTTGTAAGTTTAATGAAACAATCCTCATCCATACTGGTAGTTTAGGTGCATCTGAAACAATACACATTTTTATTCCTCGTTTCAAAAGTTCAGTAAGGGTTAGATGTACATGAGGGTAAGTACACAAATTTGCTTCTTTTGCTCTACGATATCCAATTATACCTGCTGCAAGTATACGATAATCAATATATCCAAACTCTTGTAATAAAACTTTATCAAAAATTTGTTGATCTTCGATACCTTCTTTCCAATAAATACTATAAATTTTTTCTATCATTTTTTCTTTTGGTATATTAAGTCCTGCATCTATCATAGCATCAACTGCTGCATCAACTGCTGCGCGTTTCATTTTCATAAAATCCATAAGTGTGTTATCCAAATCAAATATAACTGCTTTTATCATAGACAACAACCTCCTATAAGTTTTAGTACTGTTAACTTTTTTTATGATATTTATGAACAACTTTATAATTTGCGTAGACAAAAAATTAAAAATAAGATTCTTCTTTAGCGAAATTACGCAGGCTGAACTCTGCGGCTACCAATTACTATTGTATCCGCTGATTTTATTTCAG
>CAZFSG010000002.1:0-2504 GCA_964521665.1 uncultured Elusimicrobia bacterium | reverse complement strand
GAACTTAATTTTTATATTTTACTTATTTCTTCTGATATTTCTTTAGCACGGTGAAACGCTTTTTTTATTGCAAGATAAAAAATTTTATCAAGATTGTATAAATCAAACACATTAAGTGCTTGTTCAGTTGTTCCTTTTTTTGAAGTAACTGCATCCTTTAATTTTTCAGCAGGTATTTTTTCTTCGGTCAACATTTTTGCTGCACCTAATATTGTATAATTTACAATATCTGGAATTATTTTTTTAGGTAGACCAAGTTTCAAAGCAACCTTTTGTATTATTTCTGAAATATAAAATATATATGCTGGACCTGAGCCTGAAACTGCTGTGATTAAATCAAAAAATTTTTCATTAAGTTCTACAACTATACTTTTTTTAGAAAAAATTTTTTTTATGATTTCAAAATTTTTTTTACTACAAGTTTTATTTTTACATATTGCAGAAACACCAATCCCAATTTTCATAGGCAAGTTTGGCATAACACGAATAATTTGTTTATTACCTAAAACACTTTCCAAAAATTTTATTTTTATTCCAGCTGCTATTGAAACAACAACTTTTTTTTCATTAATAAAATTCTTTATCTTTTCTAAAACATCTTTTATTTGTTGTGGTTTAACTGCTAAAATTATGATATCTGTTTTATCTGCAATGTCTTCGTTTGAACTTAATATGTTAACTTTATATTTATTTTTTAGTTTTCTAAGTTTAAAGTTATCTATATCAAAACAAAAAACATTCTTATTACCTATCACACTGACTAAACTGTCAACCAATATACTCCCCATATTACCACAGCCTATAACTCCTATTTTTAGTTTTTTCATAATTTTTTCCCTATAGATGTTAAAAAAATAGTAAACTTCCAATTCTTAACATATTTGCACCTTCTTCTAACGCTATTTTATAATCATTACTCATACCCATTGATAAAATATCAAATCCGTCAATCTTTTTTCTAATTTCACAAAAAATTTTGTATGCTTGTTTAAAATAAGGACGAGTTTTTTGAGGATCTTCAAAATAAGGTGCCATTGTCATCAACCCTACTAATTTTATATTTTGGAAATTCATATTTAACAATTCTTCTATAAATTTATATATTTCTTGAGCAGATATTCCGTATTTTGTAGGCTCTTCAGAAACTTTTAGTTCTACGAGACATTTTTGCACTTTATTAATTTTTTTTGCTTCTGAATCAATTTTTTGTGCAAGTTCAATTGAATCTAAAGATTGTATTAAATCACAAATAGGAACAACTTTTTTAACTTTATTTTTTTGTAGATGTCCTATGAAATGCCACACAAAATTTTTATGTAAACCATTTTGTTGTAAATGTTCATATTTATTTACTAAACTTTGAGCATAATTTTCAGCAATGTCTGTAATACCTATCTCCCTAAACTTTTTTATAATTTCTACATCTTCAACATATTTTGTTACAACAACAATTTTCACATTTTGAGAAAACATGTTAACTTCTTGTTTAAGTTGTTGAAACTTTTTTTGTATCTGTGAAATATCAAAACTCATAGTTTTTAAGAATATAATTTTTAAAAATAAAAATCAATAAGTTTTGTTGACATTTGAAAATAATTTTTGTATAAAAAGATCTATGCCGAAGTGGTGGAATTGGCAGACACGCTGGTCTCAAAAACCAGTGGTCCTTCAAAGACCGTGAGGGTTCGACTCCCTCCTTCGGCATTTATACTCTAACACTTTTGTGTTTTTAATCCCTCACCTAAACATCTTCATTTTTATTTTTGTAACATAATAAGTGAATTTGGACGATATAACAATATAATTATAAGAAAGGAAGTTTTAAACCCACCTTTATTAACAAATTTTGGTGTTTATTAACATACTAGTCGTCATCTACAATAACATACGTAACCTTATTCAATTTTTGTTACTTTTGATTTCTATTTTATGGGCAGAATATAAAAACTTTACAAAAGTACAACTTTTGTTGGTTGGTTTACTAAATTTTTAAAATTTTGTGCGTTTTGTATGCTGCCAACAATGTCGCCGTAGTGGATTGGTATTGCAAAATCAGGTTTTGTGAGGTTTACTAATTCTGCTGCTTCTTTATCTGTCATTGTGTAGGTACCGCCAACTGGTAGGAGCATTATGTTTACTTTAAGTTTTTTTGCTTCTTCTATTACATCACTATCTCCTGCTATGTAGATTGAGACATCTTTGTATTTTATTACAAATCCAAGCCAGTTGTTTGTTTTTGGATGAAAGTGTTTGTTAACATTATATGCAGGAAAACCTTGGATGGTTATATCTTCAATTTCTATTTCTTCAAATGGTAGAACCACTCGTTTGTTTTTAACAGATGTCTGTTCTACAACTTCTTTACAGGAAAGTAGTATTGTTGTATCTTTTGTTATTTTTTGAACATCTTCTTCGCTGTAGTGGTCAAAATGTGGATGTGTGACAAGAATTATGTCTGCTTTATCTTTTTCTTTTATCTTCCACGGATCAACAAAAATTATTTT
>CAZFSG010000001.1:30421-62479 GCA_964521665.1 uncultured Elusimicrobia bacterium | reverse complement strand
GCTGATATAAAATCAGCGAATACAATAGTAATTTGTAGTCGCAGACTTTAGTCTGTGCATATTATTTGTAGTTGCGGACCTTGATCTGCTAAAATAGAACAAAGAAAGCTTTGCAACTACAATTTTTATTCTGTAGTGGCAAACCTTGGTTTGCTAAAAAATGTGATTTGTTCTGAATGTGGATGTGCAGGTGAAATTACAAAAAAATGCAACAACAGGGTTGTTGCACTCTAAAGGATAAAGGTTTAATTTTTGGTAGTCGTAGACTTCAGTTTGCGTAATTAATTTCGCCAATAAGGAATCTTATTTTTAATTTTTTCGTATATATTTTTCATAAAAAAAGTATATGAAAAAAAACAAAATAATAAACAAAAGTTTCTATATTATTTTGTTGTTATTTTTATGTTCATATTTATTTTCACAAGAAACTGCTAAGAAATTATGGATAACTTCAGTGGAGAAAACTGCTGCTAATGAGTATTCAATAACATTAAATGATCTTATTGTAATAAAAGAGATAAAACTTAAGAAAACAAAAATTGGTCAAAGAGAAATTGTGAACCTTGAATTTCCAACATATATCTCAAAACGTGGTAAAGCATATCCACAAATTGTTGTTTTAGATAAAACATTGCAAGAACGGATAATAAAAGCAATTACCACAACTACTGCTGAAAAACCTACAGAAAAAATTGGTGAACCAAGTTTTAAAATAAGCAAGTTTTCTCCGTATAGACAATCAAGGTCAAGTTTGAAAGTTTTTGCATCAGTAGTGTTTGAAGACAGTATTGAAATAGAATGCAAAGTTATGGAAGGAAAATATGGGCCTTGGATTGCTTGGCCTGCAAGAAAAGACAAAACAACAAACAAATGGGTCCAACAGGTAAATTTTACATCTAAAGAATATAAGAAAAAAATTGAGCAAAGTTTATTATCAAAATATAAAGTTGGTAAGATAGAATCTGCAGAAAAATAATATAAAGTAAATTTTGTTATACAGTATCTTCCATAAAAGAAAAATTTTTGTTTTTCTCTTACTTTAATTAAATTCTTTTCTAATTATATTAGAATTAGATGGAAAAACAATTTTTGTTTGATAAAAATTATCTAACAGCCTTTTCTTATTTTATCCTTTCTGAAAAGTTGAAAAACAATCGCACAGCTGTTGTTTTTGATACATTTGCTGATTTTTATTATATTAAAAATACGTTTTTAGAAATAAAAAATATCTTCAGCCAGTATGATGAAACATTTAACAATATAGAAATTCTTTGTTTATATACTGAAATGAATAAAATCAGTTATGACAGTATTATAGACCTTTTAAAATTGCCATCATTATGTTTTAGTGAAAAGAAACTATGTTTGATAATTCAACGTTCAGTTTTAGAGTTACCAATTGTTATTAACCAACAACCTTTTAGTATAGAAATTAACAAAGAGATAGAACTTGACCAACTTTTATCAAAATTAGTAGAGTTTGGCTACCAACGAGTAAATTATGTAGAAACAATAGGCAACTTTGCAGTGCGTGGTACTATTATAGACATATGGCCGAACGGGTTTGTTTCAGTAAAAGATAAAGAAGAAAATTTTGTCAACAAAAAAGTTATCCATCCGATAAGAATAGTCCTTGAAGAGAACAATGTGGGACAGATAAAATGGTTTGATGTTTCAACTCAACGTTCAATACCTAATCCAAAAATTTATTCTGTAGAGATTTATCCATTAAAAATTCATCAATCAAGTTCACAACAAAACTTTGTTATAAAAAATTTCTTATCTCAAAACAAATTTTCTACAATCATCGTTTCAGAAAATTTTTGTTCAGTTGATGAAGAATTTATTACTAATTATTTGACACCTCAAAGATATTATGGACAAACAGAAATTTTTAAAAAAGATTTAAACAAATTTCTTTCTGAAAATTACAAAGTGTTTATTGGATATATTTATGAATCACAACTTGAGAAGATTGTTTCTGTTATTGAACAAAATACTGAAAATATAAAATTTGTAAAAACAAACTTATCGTCAGGGTTCTGTTCAGTTGATAAAAAAATTTTTTTTATAACTTATCCTGAAGTTTTTTCACAATTTCAGTGGAGAGTTTATCCTAAACAAGAAGTATATCATGGTATAAGATTAGAAAACATATGGGAGATACAACCAAATGATTTTGTTGTTCATAAAGATTTTGGTATAGCAAAATTTCTTGGTATAAAAAATATTTCAATACATGGTTATGAGAAAGAATTTCTTTCTTTAAAATTTGCTGATAATTCCATATTATATGTTCCTATAACAGAGATTGATACTGTTGAAAAATATATTTCATTGAGCAACAAACCACCAAAACTTTCTTATCTTAACAGGGAATCTTGGCAAAGAACTACAAAAAGAATTAAAGATTCAATAAAAGAATTTATTGCACAACTTTATAGTTTGTATACACAACGCAGAAAATTTAATGGTATAAAATTTGAGTCAGATGAAAAACTTGAAAAAATGTTTGCTGAAACTTTTGAATATGAAGAAACTGAAGATCAAAAGAAAGCAATTGAAGATGTTTTATCAGATATGTCTAAAGAATATCCGATGGATAGAGTAATAGTAGGTGATGTTGGTTTTGGTAAGACAGAAGTTGCGTTACGTGCTACATTTAGAGCTGTATTAAACAAAAGACAAGTTTTAGTTTTATGTCCGACAACAGTTCTTGCTGAACAACATTTTAGAACTTTTAGCAGTAGGCTTGAACCGTTTGGTATTAAAGTTGCAATAATGACACGGCTACAGTCAAAACAGTATATCTCTGAAGTAATAAAAAAAATTTCTGATGGTGAAATAGATGTTGTTATTGGCACACATATTTTGTTAAACGACAACATAAAATTTAACGATTTAGGTCTTGTAATAATAGATGAAGAACACAAGTTTGGTGTTAAACAAAAAGAAAAAATTAGGTTGAAATATAGAAATTTTTATGATGATAGTAAACAATTACCAGATGTGTTATCTCTTACTGCAACACCTATTCCTCGAACCTTAGCGATTTCTCTTGAAGGAATAAAAGATATTTCTGTTATTGAGACGCCGCCTGAAGGACGACTACCTATTGAAACATATATTCTGCCGTATCATGAAAATTATGTGATTGATGCAATAAGTAGAGAACTTTCTCGTAATGGTCAAGTTTACTATGTTTTTAACGATATAAGTTTGATTGAGCATAAGACAAACAAAATCAAGTCTTACTTTCCTGATGTAAATGTTGAATTTATTCATAGTAAGCTTCCTGCAAAAAAAATCGAAGATATAATGATAAAATTTGTTCAAGAAAAAATACAAATTTTAGTTTCAACAACAATAATTGAATCTGGTCTTGATATACCAAATGTGAATACAATAATAATAGAAAATGTGGAAAATTTTGGTTTAGCACAACTTTATCAGTTAAGAGGGAGAGTTGGTCGTAGGACAAAAAAAGCATATTGCTATTTGTTTTATTCATTAGAAAACCTTACATTGAACGCAAGGAAACGTCTTGCTGCATTAAAAGAGTTTACTACACTTGGAAGCGGTTATAGATTAGCATTAAGAGATTTAGAGATACGTGGCGCAGGTGAGATTCTTGGAACAAAACAACACGGGTTTGTTAACGAAATAGGTCTGAGTATGTATTCAAAAATTGTTCAACAGATAGTAAGCGAGGTTGCTGGATATAAATACGAAGAAATTTCGCCAAAAATAGAAATTGATTTACCTGCTGCTATACCAAGCAGTTATATCCAAGATGAAGAAGAAAGATTAGTGTTTTACAGAAAACTTTTGGAAGCAAAAACTATTTCTGAAATTGAAAATATAAAAGAAGAAATGGAAGATAGGTTTGGAAAATGTCAACAAAAAGATGAGGTGTCGTTAAAAAATCTTTTTTTAGTAAGCAAACTTCGTGTTGTGTTGAAAAAATATAATATTTTAAAAATTTCGTATAAAAAAACTGATAAAAGATGCCAAATATGTATCTTGTATGAGAACAGAGAGTTAGTTTCACAATTTACACAAAAACTTCACAAAATGAGAAGTTTGTTTGAAATTGTTGAGAATAAAAATATGCTTATAATTTCAACAAGATTTATAGATTGTCAAGAATGTTTTGAAAAAACAGCAGAAATATTTTTTCACATAATGTGAAAAAATATTCATCTTAAAATTTTGTCAACAAATTTATAATAAAAAAATTATTGATTTTTAAATTATAAAAAATGTATATAAAAACCACCCTTTTAGCAAAGAAATTTCTACATTTAGATTTGGATTTAGAATTATCTTAAATAATATTGTTTGAAACACAATTCTACAATTTCCAGGATATTACTTACTTTAATTTGCTAAATATACCATTTATGATGGTATCTTTCCTGATTAATACAAAAATTTTTTGTATCATAAAAACAAATATTGAATTTTCTTAATTCTATTTTGTAATATTATTTTACGAATAGATATTGTTATCTGACCAAAGCTAAAAAATTTCGTTATATAAAATGTATCTTCCATTACAAAAAGTGGTTGAAGTAGGATTAAAAAAAATAATAAAACTATTTTTACCAAGAGAAGTTTTGTTTGTACAATCTGTAGCAGGGGGTAAAATTACTCGGACTGTATAGAACTTCAAATACTGATATTAGAAGGATAGAAAAATTATTATTTCCTGACAGAAAAATATGTATATCAAAGAAATAAAAATAACAAAAGTTTTACCTTGTTTAGCTGATGCAAACAAAATTAGGTTTCATGCAGAACTTGATGAAGATATTACTGACCTTATGCCTTATTTGAACAGAATTATTGAGGGAGCGGTATATAACCATCAAGGTCATACTTTGACAATTAAAAAGGACGGGCTTATAACTTTACATGCAAAAGAAATTGCTGCTGGTCAAGTTAAAGATGTGCAAACTGCAAATAAAATTTGTGATTGGATAAAACAACAGATAAATTTTGTATATGAAAATAAAGATAAAATAGAGCCATTATATGAACGAAGAGGACAAATTACAGCGTTAGAAATATATAAATTACTTCCTCAAACAAATTGTAAAGAATGTGGTGAGTTGACTTGTATAGCATTTGCATGTAAAGTTTTATCTGAAGAAAAAAATGTGATTTTATGTAAACAAATTTTTGAACCCCAATATGAAGAAAAAAGGAAGATGTTGTTTAAAATTTTAAAAGATTGTGGATATAAGATCCCAGAGGTTTTTTTATGAACGAGTTTGTACATTTACATTTGCATACAGAATATTCGTTATTAGACGGTGCTTGTAGAATATTTGATAATAATGACCAACCTGCTGAGATATTCCTTCTTGCAAACAAATATGGCATGTCTTCTTTAGCAATAACTGATCATGGTAATATGTTTGGTGTTATAGAATTTTACAACGCAGCAACTTCATCAGGTATAAAACCTATCATTGGATGCGAAATATATATTGATCCTCAAGATATAATTCCGGACCAAAGGAAAAGTTTTCATCTTACTGTTCTAGCGAAAGACAATGATGGATATAAAAACTTAATGAAATTATTAAGCAAAGGATATGTGGAAAATTTAGTTGCTTCAAAAGGTAAAATAAAAAAGGATTGGTTTGAAGAATACAAAAAAGGATTAATTATTCTTTCAGGATGTTTAGAAGGAGAAATACCATATCTTTTGTTATCAGAAAAATCAGAAGAAGAAATAAAAAAAGTAGTAGGTTTTTATATAGATGTTTTTGGTAGAGAGAATTTTTATATAGAACTTATGGATAATGGGTTAGAAAAGCAAAGAAAACTCCTACCAAAACTTTATGAATTAGCAAAAAAGTTTGATTTAAAACTTGTTGCAACAAACGATGTTCATTATGTGAACAAAAAAGATGCAAAATTACAAGAAATTTTGTTATGTATTGGGACAAAGACAACTTTGGACGATCCTAACAGGTTAAAGTTTGAAACTGAAGAATTTTATTTTAAATCGCCACAAGAAATGATCCTAATTTTTAAAGATTGTCCTGAAGCAATAAAAAATACTGTTGAAATTGCTCAACGATGTAATGTTTTGTTAGAATTTGATAAAGTATATTTACCTAAATTTTCTTTGCCTGATGGTGAAACTCCTGATAGTATGTTAGAAAAACTTTGTTATGAAGGATTAAAAAAACGGTTTGAACATGTGGGTATTGAATATCTACAAAGGTTAGAGCATGAACTTAATATAATTAAACAAAAAGGTTTCTCAGCATATTTTTTGATTGTACAAGATTTTGTTAATTATGCACGGCAAAATAATATTCCAGTAGGAGCTGGTCGAGGATCTGGAGTGGGTTCTCTTGTAAGTTATTGTTTGGATATAACAGATGTTGATCCGATAAAATACGGATTGTTGTTTGAACGTTTCTTAAATCCTGCAAGAAAAGAACTGCCTGATTTAGATATTGATTTTGCTGACTATGGTAGGGAAAAAATAATAGAATATATTAAAAACAAATATGGAGAAAAAAATGTTGTGCAGATTATTACTTTTAGTACAATGAAGATAAAAAATACAGTACGTGATGTTGCACGTGTGTTGGGTTTACCTGCGAGTTTAGCTGATAAAATATCAAAACTTATACCATCAGCTGATATGAGTGTTGAAGAAGTAATAACCGAAGTTGCTGAAATCAGAGAACTTTATAATAAAGATGAGAATGTAAGAAAAATTTTAGATTACGCAAAAGATATTGTTGGCAGACCACGACATAGTGGTATTCATGCATCTGGTGTTATTATTTCAAGCGGTGAGATTACTGATCATACACCACTATTTAGACGTTCAAAAGAAGATCCAATAACAACACAATATTATGACGAAATTCTTCTAAAATTAGGTTTACTCAAAGTTGATATTTTAGGGTTGAAAACACTTTCTGTAATTGAAGAAACAATAAAGTTGATAGAACATTATCATGGTATAAAACTTGATATTAAAAATATTCCTTTTGATGATAAAAAAACATTTAAGTTATTACAAGAAGGGGCAACTACTGGTGTGTTTCAGTTAGAATCTTCAGGTATGCAGGACCTCCTACGAAAATTGAAACCAACTGTGTTTGAAGATATTATTGCGTGTATAGCGTTGTACCGTCCAGGACCTATATATAGTGGTATGGTGAACGAGTTTGTAGAACGTAAACATAAAAGGAAAGAAATTGTATATGATCATCCATTATTAGAAGATATTTTGAAAGAGACCTATGGTGTTATTGTATATCAAGAACAAGTGATGAAGATATCACAAGTTCTTGCTGGGTTTTCACCAGAAGAAGCTGATGAACTACGTTCTGCAGTTGCTAAAAAAGTGTTAGAAAAAATTGAAAAAATGGAAGATAGGTTTATCACAGGTGCTAAAAAAAATGGTATAAGTTTATCTGTTGCAAGAAAAATTTTTCAACAGATATTAAACTTTGGCGGATATGGGTTTAACAAGTCCCATGCTGCTGCTTATGCAGTGATTTCTTATCGTTGTGCGTATTTAAAAGCACATTATCCTTGTGAATTTTTGATATCTTTAATAAATGCAGAAATACGTTCAGGTGCAAGAATTAAATCACAAAAAGATGAAGAAACAAATTATAAAAAATTTTTGTTAGAATTAGAAAAAATGAATTATAAACTTTTACCACCAGATATTAACCATTCTGATGTATACTTTGTAAAAGAAACAGACAAATGTGTTCGTTATGGATTATTAGGTATAAAAAATGTTGGTGAAGCTGCAGCAGAGTATATTGTGGGTTTACGTAAAAAAGTTGGTAAAATAAAATCGTTTGAAGATTTTATTTCTCTTATTGATAATAAAGAAGTTAACAAACGTGTTTTAGAAGCATTAATTTTATCAGGTGCGTTAGATTCTTTGTATAAAGAACGAATGTCACTTGAAGAAAAATGTAGAGTAAGAAAAATGTTTTTGAATAAAATTGAACAAAAAAAGACAAAAACATGGCAACAACAAATGTTGTTTTCAATTGAGCAAAATGATAAGGATACTACTGAAAAATTTACTGAACAGGAGATACTTTCTTTTGAACATCAGTTGACAGAAATTTATTGGTCTGGCCATCCATTAGAAAAATATATTAACGACATTAAAAATATCACAGGATATTCAATAATTGATTTACCAAACCAACCTGAACCAGTTAAAGTTGCGGGTATGATATCTGTTATAAAAAAATTTTTGAATCAACAAAAGCAACCGTTTGTAAGGTTTGTGTTAGAAGATTTAACTGGTGAAGTTGAGGTTGTTGTGTTTAACAAATTATATGAAGAAACAAAATCAATAATACATAAAAACAGTGTGGTTTATGTAGAAGGCAGGATTGATATCCAGGAAGAAAAAAAATGTATAATTGCAGAAAAAATATGTTTGTTTGAAACAATTAAAGAAGAAATTTATAAAAATAAATCTAAAATTTATATAACCATATCAAATGTTGGTGTAGATGATGAATATCTCAATAAATTGAAAAAAGTTATAGAAAAATATCCTGGAAATACAAAAGTATATTTTAAAATTATAACACAAAATTTTGATGAAGTATTAGTTGAAACTGAACATAAAATTTTACCATCAAGCAAGGTTTTAGCAGAATTGGAACATCTAATCGGTGAAAACTGCTACCAACTGGAATAAAACTTCTTCCTTTCCACTATTATATTATTTAATCTATTTCATTTTCTTTTTATATCTTATTTTTGTAATTATTCAACATCTTATAATCTCTTCTTCTTTTAGACATACATCCCTGCAACAAAAAATAAAAAAAATAATATATGGTAAGGTTTTATGGAAACAACAAAGTAATAAAAACAGTTACGTAATTTTCATAAATAATAACCAACGGTTTTTCTTTATAGTTTCTGACGATGTTTATGATGAGTTGATGCTTGGAGATTATATTCTTGCAGAAACTGAACAAAGAGATATTTCGTTTAGAAACAGTTATGAATTTTATCTATATAGTTCGTTTGGTGTTAACAAATACGGATATATAGAGAAAGTTTTAAAGATTGTTAGAAGCAGAAATGTTATAAACAAAGTTATAAACAATATATTTTTTGGTATCTACAAATTAAGAAAAGGACTTGTTGAGTTGGTTAATACAAATGTGAATCAGCCATATAATAATGTTATTTTGAGGTTATCGTTAGGATATAAAGATACGGAACTAGACGAAATTTATAGATATTTCCAGGATGCTGGTGTTGCACATGTTTTAGTAGTAAGTGGGCTTCATGTAGGTTTTATATACACTTTTTTATATTTTGTTTTAAAACTTTTTGTTTTTGATAAAAGCATAAGAATAATTTGTGTATCTTTATTAACAATATTTTTTATGTTGCTTACAGGATGTTCACCACCAGTTGTAAGATCTACAATAATTGTGTTATCATTTGGTATTTCAGAACTATTAGCAAGAAAACAAGATCCTATACATTCATTAATTCTTGCGGCATTTGTTATCTTATTAATAAATCCATCAAATTTGTTCAGTGTTTCATTTCAGTTATCATTTGCTGCGTGTTTTGGAATCGTTTATTTTTATCCATTATTTTATTCTTATTTAAGAAATTTTGTTGAAAAAAAACCTTTTTATGTAGGTTATATAATTAAGCTTTTTTTAGTAACAACATCGGCACAAATTGCTACAATTCCGTTTTTGGTTTATTATTTTAATAAGTTTTCAATAATAAGTTTTTTAAGTAACATTTTTGTTATACCAATAACATCAATGTTATTATGGATAAGTATGTTTGGGTATATAACTAGTTTTTTTTCAAAACTATGTTTTGTAGTGTTAAAAATAGCAGAGCTGTTAACTTTTCTTTATGTAAACTTGATAAAATTTTTTTCACAAATACCACATTGTATTATAAACGTAGGGAGAATTAATATTTTAAGCATGATTATTTATTATTTTATTTTCGTCATATTAATTCCGTTATTACTGAACAAAAACAGATATAAAACTTCAATGTTCGCAATGATGTTAGCAATACTATTGTTATTTATAAATTTTAATTTTGATAAAAATTTAAGAATAACATTTTTAGATGTTGGCTTAGGTGATTGTATTTTTGTTAAAACAGAAGATAATAAAAACATTCTAATTGACACAGGAGATTCTGTTCAAACTGTAATGTATAAAATTTCGCCTTGGTTAAAAGAAAAAGGTGTTTTTACAATACATCATTTAGTTATTACCCATCCACATTATCCACATTATGGTGGTACAGAATTTTTAATTGATAATTTTAAAATTGAAAAAATATATATAAACGAACTTATTCCACCTGATAATTTCGAATACAAGATGTTAATAGATAAAATTAAACAGAAAAATATCAAGTTGTATTTTGTTGATAAAATTAAAACAATTAAATTCCCTAAAACTGAAGTTGTATTTATTCCTAATCATATAAATTATTTTTATAATGGTGAAAGATTTTATGATCACAATTCTATTTTGGTAAAAATAAAACATAAAAATTTGGAAGTATTACTTACTAACGATATACCTTTGAGATATTTAAATAAAAACATATTTGATAAAAATAAATTATTTCTTCAACTTCCTAATCATGGAAAATATAAAGAAGATATTACTGAATTAAAAAATTTGTCTGTAAAACCAAAATTTTTAATTGTTTCAACTGATAAATATATCCCTGAAATTAAAACAGTTCTAAAAATTCCTGTTTTTACCACAGTTGACGACGGAAACATTACGATAGATGTTAAAGAAACAAAGTTGAAAAGTATTGATAGAACTTCGTATGGTATTATTATTCGTATATAGTTTTTTGAAATTTGTTAAACTGTAGATTTTTACTTCAATTTTTTGTATTTTTAAAAACATAAAATATGAAACTGTTAATAAAACTCAGTGGTAAAGTTATTGATGATGAAAAACAACTTGATAGTGTCCTTGCTTTTGTGAAACAAAGATATAAAAAAGATAAAATTTTGATTGTTCATGGTGGTGGAAAACAAACTACTTTGTGGATGCAAAAATTTTCAATAAAACCACGTTTTATTAACGGATTAAGATACACAGATGAACAAACATTAGAAATTGTTGTAAGTATTCTTTGTGGATTAATAAACAAGTTTTTAGTACAAAAATTTATTAATTACGGAATAACTAAAATAATAGGTTTATCTTGTGTAGATAATAAAATACTTATAACACAACTTGATAAAAAATTAGGTTTTGTTGGAAGAAAAATTAAAGAGATCAATTTTGGATTATTAGATTTATTATTGAAAAAAGGATATGTGATTTTACTTTCTTCAGTAGGGTTAGCAAAAAAAGAAAACAAGTTTGTTGTTGTAAACATTAATGCAGACGATGTTGTATCATCAGTTGCAATAAAATTTAAACCACAAAAGATTATATTTTTATCTGATGTAGAAGGTGTTTTTGATAACAGAAACAACCTGATAAAATGTTTAAGTGTTAAAGAAATAAATAAATTAATAAGACAAAAAATTGTTTATGGTGGTATGATCCCAAAATTACAATCAATAAAAACACTTTTTTCTTCTGCTAATGTAAAAGAAGTTTTTATTACCAACAATATATGGAGAGAAGGGACAAAGATAATAAAATAAAAATTTTTTATGGATTATATAGACAAAAAATTGTTGTTATTCTTAGGTAGAGAAAATTTTTTAAAGATTAAAGATTATCCTAAGTTTTATAAAAAAGTATGGTTAACATTATTAAAAATTCCAGAAGGTGAGGTAAGAACATATAAATGGGTTGCACAAAAAATTGGTTGTCCAAAAGCAGCTCGTGCTGTAGGTAAAGCATTAAAAGAAAATCCGTTACCTGTAATAATACCGTGTCATAGAGTTATAAAATCTTCAGGTGAGATAGGCGGATATTCTTTAGGTGTACGGAAAAAAATTGCACTACTTAAAAAAGAAGGTGTAAAAATAAAAATTTGATAAAAATGCGCCCGTAGCTCAATTGGATAGAGCGTCTGGCTACGAACCAGCAGGTTGCGCGTTCGAGTCGCGCCGGGCGCAAATAGTTTTTTCATTATGAAAAAAATTATAGCTGTAATTGGTGGTTCTACAATAAAAGATGATGAGATACGACAAATTGCGTTTGAAACAGGAAAAGAGGTTGCGTCTCGTGGATACATTTTAGTTTGTGGTGGTATGGGCGGTGTGATGGAAGAAGCAGCAAAAGGTGCAAAGAGTGTTGGAGGTATTGTAGTAGGTATTCTTCCAGGTAAAGATAAAGCCGAAGCAAATCCATATATTGATATACCTATAGTTACTGCAATGTCACATGCAAGAAATGCAATAATTGTAAGGACTGCGGATTGTGTTATAGCAGTAGATGGTGAATATGGAACACTTTCAGAGATAGCGTTAGCAAAAGTTATCAACAAACCAGTTTTTGGTATTAAAAGTTGGGATATTGAAGGAATTATAAAAGTTCCAGATGCAAAAACAGCATTAGACATTTTTGAAGGAAAAATATGAAAGAATATATAGATATAGAGAAAAAATGGGAAGAAGCAGTTAAAAAAACAAAGATTGTTCGTAGTAGATATAATAAGTTAGAAACTTTTAAAAAAACTATAGTTCCGTATGTTTTAGTTAACGAATCTTTAGTTAATAAAGGATGTAGTGTTATAAGAGAAGGTAGTGTTGAAGTATCTCCGGCGTTTATTCATCTACCATATAGTGAATACGAACTTTTAAATTTTAAGTTTAAAGAAACAACAAATTATAGTGACGAAATAATTAAATCGTTTTTGTTAATTCGTGGTGTACGACTACCTTCAATGAAGTATCGTAATACCGAAGTAAAACTTGAAGTGAAAGAAAAACCTGTAGATGAAATAATAAAAGAATACTTGGAATACTTCCAACGTACCGAAGATATTGAAACAGGACTTATAATATCCATTCCTGATATTTGGCAATTTTCGTTAATAATATATATTGCAACACTTGCAGCAAAATCTGTAGATAATGACATAAAAAATTTTCTTGATAAGTTTAGCAATGATTAAAAACATTTTGTTTTTTTATTTCTTAGTTGTTAATATCTTATCTTTTTCACAAACAATAGAATTTGGTATCGGATTTACACCATATGATATCTCTTCTTCAACAAAAGAAATTAAATTTGAAAAAGAGGATTATTTAGAAAAAATTATAAATTATTTTTATAACCAACAAAGTTCTACAGAAAACTTTGTTGTTAACTTATCTACAGAAAGTAATGTAATATATTCCACAACTACAACCAATATTGATCAACTAAAAAAACTTTTTTATGGTTTTGGTAGGACAGAAATAATACAAATTTTATTAATCAAACAAAAATGTCCCGAAGTATCTCTAAAATCACTTGTTGAAGAAAGAAGAAAAAATAAATCGTTAAAAGAGATCTCAACAAAGTACGAAATAGATTATATTAATGAAGTATGGTTGCCAAGTAAGAAAATATATAAGGAGATATTTTCAAAACAATGAATAAATATATTAATTATTTGATATTATTTTTGTTTATTATCAGCATAGTTTTAGGACTGATTATTATTTCACAGTCTTCGTCAAAGAAAGAGTTTATATCTCAAAAATATGCAAAAGATAAAATTGCAATTGTAGAACTTGTTGGAGAAATATATTTTAGGGATACAACATCGAGTTTTATAAAAAAAGATGTAGATTATTATGTAACAAAGTTAACAACCTTGTTTAAACGTAAAGATGTTAAAGGAATAATATTAAAAATAAATTCTGCTGGTGGTTCTGTTGCAGCAGTGCAAAGATTATACCATCAAATAAAAAAATTGAAATCAAAGTATAAAAAGCCTATTGTAGGTTATGTTAGTGAGCTTTGTGCATCAGGAGGGTATTATGTTGCTTCTGCTTGTGACAAAATTTTAAGTTGTGAAGGTGGTGTTATAGGTTCAGTTGGTGTGATATTACAAGTTGGTAATATTAGTGGTTTGTTAAAAAAAATAGGTGTTAATATAGAAGTTATAAAATCTTCAAAATATAAAGATGTAGGTTCTATATTTCGTGAGATGTTACCTGAAGAACGACAAATGTTTGAATCTTTAGTTAATACAGCGTATGAACAATTCATAAATGCAATTATTGAAGGAAGAGGACTTACAAGAGAAGAAGTTATGAAATTTGCAGATGGAAGAGTTTTTATTGCACCGCAAGCAGTTGAACTAAAAATGATAGATGGTATTGGTGATGAAGAAGACGCTGTTGAAGAGGTTAAGAAACTTGCAAAAATTAAAGGTCAAATAGAAATTATGAAGGAAAAACCTACTATTTTTGATTTTCTTCAACAAGTAACTTATGAAACAAAAATTGGTATTCAACAATATAATTTTAATGACCTAAAAAAATTTAGGTTTGAATACATATTTGAATAAAAATGAAAGTTGTTGTTCAACGTGTAAAAAAAGCATCTGTTTCGTATGAAAATATAAAAGAAGAAATTTCAAAAGGATTAGTTGTTTTTGTAGGTATAAAAGAAAATGATAAAGAACAAGATGTTGAATACATTGCTAAAAAAGTTGTTAATTTAAGAATTTTTGAAAACGAATTCGGTAAAATGGATAAATCTGTTTTAGATATAAATGGTGAACTACTTGTTATTTCAGAATTTACTTTATATGGTGATTGCAAAAAAGGTAACAGACCAGACTTTACATCTGCTGCAAAACCATCTTTTGCGTTACAGATGTATAATAATTTTATTGAGAAACTTAAAACTTTGCTTCCAACTGAAAAAATAAAAACAGGTAAGTTTGGTGCTCATATGATTGTAGAAATTGTAAACGATGGCCCTGTTACAATTATTTTAGAAACATAAAAGTATGGAAAAAATTTTACAACAATATATATTTCCGGATACAAAAAAGGAAAGAATAAAAGATTTTGAATATAACATTTTTATAAGTATATTAATCTTTATTTTATCTTTATTTTCTCGCACCGAAGCTTATAGTATTGTGTATTCAGTTGACTTAACTTCTTTTTTTAACTTTTTTATTATAAACGTTGTAAGTATAATTTTTGTTTTATTTATTTTTACTATTTGGGTGTGTTTTGTTTCTGTTTTGTTCAAAAAAAATATTTCTGTTAACAAATACTTTTCAGGATTGTTAACTATGTTTTCAATATATTTTCTGTTATTACCACTAAGTTTTGTATCGTTATATTTTAATTTTAAACTTTTATATTTTTTCGCAGAAACGGTTTTTAATTTAGTTATATTAATTCGTATTTTAAATTATACAAAAGAGTTTATTGGATTTGGTCAAAAAGAAATGTTTTTTGTTGTAGGTGTACCAATTATTTTTATAAGTTTGTTATTTTTATTGCCAATAATATATCTCTTTCTTTTTATCTATGGCAAAATATAACAAAATTGACCAAAAGAAGTTTAAAGAAATAGTTGATAATTTGTATGATATTTTATCCAGTTGTATTTTATGTGGACACAAATGTAAAATTAACAGGTTAAAAGGGCAAGTTGGTGTTTGTGGAGCAAAAAAATTAAAAATTGCAAGTTATGGCCCTCATTTTGGTGAAGAAGAACCTATTTCTGGGATCCATGGTTCAGGGACAATATTTTTTTCGTATTGTAATTTACATTGTGTGTTTTGCCAGAATTATGAAATAAGTCAGTTAGCAGAAGGTGAAGAAATTACTGAAGAAAAACTTGCAGAAGTTATGATTCTTCTTCAAGACAAAGGTGTACATAACATCAATTTTGTTTCACCAACACATTTTTTGCCACAAATAATAAAATCTGTTTATCTTGCCTTACAGAAAGGTCTTAATATACCTATAGTTTATAACACAGGTGGATATGACAATCCTGAAGTAATAAAGTTGTTGTCAGAAATAGTAGATATTTATATGCCTGATATGAAATACTCAGATAATTTTTTAGCACAAAAGTATTCTTCTGCAAAAAATTATTGGGAAGTAAACAAAGAGGTTGTTAAAGTAATGTATCAACAAGTAGGCCCTTTGAAAACAAAAGATGGTATTGCATATGAAGGATTGTTAATACGACATCTTGTTTTACCAAATGGTATTGCAGGTAGTAAAAAAATAATTGATTTTATTGCTGAAGAAATAGATAAAGAAGTTTATTTAAACATTATGGCACAATACAGACCTTGTTATAAAGCAAAGTTTATACCTGAACTATCACGAAGGATAACATATCAAGAATATATTGAAGTTGTAAGATACGCGCAGTTTAAAGGATTAAAAAATTTAGATATTCAACAAATTTCAGAATTTTTAATTATTAATTTTTGATGAAAGAGTATTTACCACAACCTGTATTTCAAAGTAAAGTTTCTATTGAAGAATGTTTGTTAAAAAGAAGGTCAATACGCAGTTTTAAGTATAGAAAACTTACTTTACAAGAAATTTCTCAACTTTTATGGGCAGCATATGGTGTTACAGAACAAAAAAATATGTTTAAGACAACACCTTCAGCCGGTGCTACATATCCACTTGAAATTTATTATTTAATAGAAGATGGGATATATCATTATTTACCTGAAGAACATGCAGTAGAACTTGTTAAAAAAGGTGATTTTAGAAAAGAATTAGTTTCGTCTGTTTTATTCCAAGAATTTGTTTTTGACGCAAGTATTAACATAATAATTTGTGCTGTATATGAGAGAACAACTTTGTATTATGGCAACCGCGGTGTCAGATATGTACATTTTGAAGTAGGTCATTGCGCACAAAATGTGTGTTTACAAGCGATATCGTTAGGGTTGGATAGTGTATGTATAGGCGCGTTTGATGATAAAAAACTAAAAAGTTTGTTATCAGCTATAGGGAGTGTTGAACCATTATATGTTATATCAGTAGGTGTAAAAAAATGATAGTTTTAGGTATTATATTATTTGTTATAGGATTAGGATTTTTTTACTGGCCAAATATAGTAGTAAGATTTTTGGAGCAAGTTGAAAAGGTTTTTTTTAACAAAAGGTTTTTAATACTTCAAAATAAAAAGATAGGATTAGTTTTTATTCTAATTAGTATAATTATAATTTTCACAAATATCAGAATGATAACCCAAAAAAATCTTTTTTATAAAGCATATACAAATTTTTACTCACACAATTTTGTTTCAACAGAGAAAATATGTTTAGATATTGTGAATAAACAGCCCGACAATATAGACGCATGGATGTTGTTAGGTAAAACATATTTTGTTACAGGTCGGTATTTATTAGCAAAAAGTGTATTTATGAGAATTAAAAATATGCATAATATTAGTGAGAAAAATAAAAAAGAAGTTGAGAAATATTTTGTATTAATAGATAAAAAATTGGAGAAACAAAAATGAATATAAATTCTTCAACAAAACTTTTAGGTATTATTGGTTATCCAATAAAACATTCTTTATCTCCCGCATTACATACATTGTTATCAAAAAAGTATGAACTTAATTTTGTTTATTTAGCGTTTGAGGTATTACCTGAAAATTTTAAGTTTATAAAAGATGCAATTCTTACTTTAAATATTTATGGACTAAATGTTACAATACCATATAAAGAAAAAATTATTTCGTATCTTGATGATGTGGATAAAGAAGTAAAATATATTGGTGCAGTAAATACTGTGGTTAATAGAAATAATAAACTTATAGGGTATAACACTGATGTTTATGGTATAATAAAATCGTTAGAAGGTGTTGATATTGAAAACGAAGAAGCAGTAGTTATAGGATGTGGCGGTGTTAGTAAAGCAATAATATTTGCGTTTGAAGAATTAGGTGTAAAAAAAGTTTATATTTATGATATTGATATAAACAAAATGCGAATGATGAAAGAAAAGTTTAACAATTTTGTTGTTTTAATAAAACAAAATGATATTGATAATGTTATATCAAATGTAAAAATAGTTGTTAATGCGACACCTTTAGGTATGAAAGAAGGTGATGCTGCACCATTTAATCTACAAAAAATTAGAAAAGAGCATATTGTATATGATGTTGTTTATAATCGTGAGACAGAACTTGTAAAGTTTGCAAAAAGTATTGGTTGTGAAAAAGTTATAGATGGTGTGCCTATGTTTGTTTACCAAGCAGAACAATCATTTTTTTTATGGACTGGTGTAAAACCTGATACAAATTTTATGTTCAAAATAGTTAAGAAATTGTTATCAAGAAAATAAGTCGGTGCGGGATATTTTATCAAAGAGAAAAGTAAAGAGTAGAATTTTAAAAGGTTATATTAATACCAAATATTACCGAAAGGAGAGAAATTATTTATGGATGCTGCTACAAAACTTTTTATTTTTCTGTTAATAGTTTCGTTAATATTGGGGACAATTGTTCTTATTACACATCCTGATTACAGAATAAAAAATGTATATCAAACAAACAAAAGTTTTTATCCACAAGTTAACGAAGATAGTGTAAAACAAGAGTTGAAAGAATTGTTTTCTATCAAAAGGTGACCATAATGTGGTATAAAGAAAAAATTATCAAATTGTTAAACCACTTAGTAGTTATATGTTGGTTTTTTGTTTTAGGTATAGGTATTGGTATAATTGGATATTCAAACAATGTAACGAATAATTTTTTTGATAATTTCAAAATTTTATTTTTAGCAGTTTCTATTTTTTTTATAGTTTTCTGCTTATTTGTTCCTAAGATAGAACTTCTGCCAAACTTTAGTTTAAAAAAGTTATTTATTTTGTTTAGCAGTTTATTTTTTGGTATTTTTTGGTATTTAAAATCTCTACAGATTACCTCACCTACACATTTGCTTGCACAAGAAAATGGAAAATATAAGTTTATAGATGCTGATGTATCACAATCAACTATTATTTATGGAACAATTGTCTCTGATCCAGATGTTAGAGAAGATGCAACATATATTGTTGTAAAACCGCATAGCATAATTCCTTCGCCTGATAAATATACCATTCGTTTAGATACCTCTAATACAAAAGTTATTATAAAGAAAGAATATGTTAGTCGTGTGATAGATGGAGATACTTTTGAAACAAAAAATGGACAAAAAGTACGTCTGTTAGCTGTTAATGCGCCAGAAATTGGTCAACCAGGTGCTGATGAAGCAACTGAGTTTTTGAAACAAAAAGTTTTAAATAAAGAAGTTGAACTTATTATCCAACATGATTATAGGTTTGATATTTATGACAGGATTTTAGCTGTTGTTAAAATTGGTGATGAAATTATTAATAAAGAATTATTAGAGAAAGGGTTAGCAGAAATTTATGATGACCAAAATGTAAAAATTATAAAGAAAAAAAAATATGGTAAAAAAATAGAACTTAAAGGTGATACAGGTCTTATTAGAGCAAAAGTTTTGCCTACAATAGGAGATTATTATTTAAACATCTCGTATGGTGATTATGTAGAAATTGATTCACCATTGTTGTTGCCAAAAAAAGCTACAAATCCTGCCGGGTTTGATTATAGGAAATATCTTAATGCAAGAGGGATATACGCAGTTACAAAAACTTTAAGAAATCCTGAAGATATTGAATATCAAGGTATAGGTAAAGTTAATCCTGTTATAAAATTTGCGTTTTGGTTAAGAAAAAAAATTTTGTTAACAATACGTAAAACAGTGCCATATCCACAAAGTGCATTTCTTGCTGGTGTTACTGTAGGGACCCGTGGTGGTGTCCCACAAAAAATTAAAGAACAGTTCCAAGCAACTGGTGTTGCACATGTTTTAGCTTTGTCAGGTTTGCATACAAGTTTTATAGCAGCGTTGTTGTTAATTGTGTGCAATATTTTTAAAATAAAATCGTATTTAAGGTTTATTTTAACAACCATAGGTTTAACAATTTTTGTTATAATGACAGGTGCCTCGCCTGCAACTATACGTGCTGCATTAATGTTTATAATAGGACTGTTTTTATATGATATATTAAAACTTCCATTAGGCAACAGTGCAAGAGTTACAATAGCAGTTGCAGCAGCTGCTATTTTGTTATTTAACCCCAAACTTTTGCCTGATGCATCTTTTGTGTTATCTTTTATGGCGGTATGGTCATTAATATATGTAGCACCTGTTGTAAACCAAATTTTGTTGTATACAAATTCAAAAATTATACATCAGTTTATAACATTTCCATTGTTTACTGTGATCTGTGGTATGACGATAATTTCTCTTTTTGGTGGAATAGCTCAAGAAGTTTCATTAGTAAGAAAAATATTTCCGTTTTTAGCTTCGGTACCGTCATTAGAAAGTTTGTTTCCAAAATGGTTTAATATACCAACTTCAAGATGGTTGTATAAAGGTGAATTTTTTTTGTTATCAGTTTCGTTATGGTTAAGTGGTGTAATAGTTCATTATTTGTATTCACTTTCGGGTAAGATGTTAGTAAAAGATATGCTTAGAGAACCGGTATTGCGTAATTTGTTACAATTTGTTTCAGCACAAGTAGCGATACAACTTGGTATGATGTGGCCACTGTCAAGTTTATATTTTTATAGGTTTCCAATATCAGGTTTTTATGCAAACTTTTTAGCAATACCACTTATAGGATGGATTGTACAACTTAGTTGGCTTGCAGGTATTGTTGATTTAATATTTAGTTTCTTTGGATATTTGACTAAGATAAAATTGTTTTTTGATATTGGTACAAATATTGCGTTAGTAATAAACGCGTTTAATAACCAGTTATGTCAAGCATTTTTAGGTATGGCGAAAACATGGGGTAATTTTATTCCTTATCCGTATGTAGAGATGCTTAGTGGTAGGTCACTTATTTTATGGTATGGTATTCTTGGAGTAATTATTTTTAATGATAAAATAAAAACAATGTTTGTTAAATTTAAAACACAAGCAACAATTATTTTTATCATAATTTTAGTTTTAGTAACTTCGTATTTTGTATATCCTTATATTAGGAAACAAAAAGAAATAAAAGTTATATTTTTAGATGTGGGTTTTGGAAATTCTGTATTGATAATTACGCCAAAAAAAACTGTGTTAATAGATACTGGATCACCGAGAACAGTTGGATGGTCAGCTGCTGAATCACAGATATCTCCGACGCTTACTTTTTATAAAATTAAAAATTTAGATGCTGTTATTTTATCTTCGTTAAAACCGCAATGTATCGGTGGTGTAGAATATATTTTGAAACATTTTAAAACAAAGAAGTTGTACTTACCGCAAAATTTTCAAGATTGTTCTAATTATACTTTATATGATTTTCTTGACAACATGAATTTATGGTATTATAAATCTAATCCATATCAATATGAAGTTACAAGTTTGTATACTGAAAATTATAAACTTTCAAAATTTCTTAATTCATATAAAGGCGAAGTAAAAATTGTTTCTTCAGAAGAGGTTGTGTTTGAAGAACAAGTGGGTAACGAAAATGTTAGATTAGAAATCCTTCAGCCACAAAAAATAATAAATACTTATGATGAAATAGCAAATAATTCTTTGGTTATAAGATTAATTGTTGGAAAATACAAAATTTTGTTTTTATCACAAGCTAGTGTTGAATTACAAAATGTGCTTTTGACAAAATATAATGATGAATTAAAATCAGATATTATGTTAGTTCCTGGTAACGGTCATGTAAAATATTTTAATAAAGATTTTGTTAATTATGTTTCACCAAAAATTGTTGTATGTTCATATGGGTGGACGAACCAAAGAATAGGGTATTTTCCGTCATCATTTGTTTCTGAGACACAAAAAATGTATGAAGATATGAACATAAAATTTTTACGTACTGACTATTTTGGTGCTATAAGTTTTGTTTTTGTTAAAGAAAAGTATTATTATACAACAGGGATTGATATAAAAGAACATAAATTAAGATTGGCAAGTGGTCAACAGGAAATGTAGGGGATAGATAAGTATGAGAGTATTTTATTCAGCAAAAATTTTTGAATCTGTTGTTGATAAAATTAAGAAGTTATGGAAAATAATATGTTCTATTTTTGTTCGGAAAATAGAACTATCTCCGAATATATTTAGTTTGATGTCATCTTGTGGACTTAAATATAAGTTTAGATATTTCTATAATCTTGATGAGATTTTATCTCAACAACGGCCTGAAGGATTTATTGGTTCTTTAGTTCATAGATATATATTTTTAGAAGGTAATAATAGAGGAAGTGAGTTTGAAATTTGAAGATTTAACTGAAGAAGATAAAAAGTTTTATGAAAAAAGAGTGAGGACAATGTTAGAAAATTTTTATAATTGGTATTTACAAAACAAAGACAAAGTTTATGATGTTGACCAAGAAATAGTTGTGAAATATAAAGATATGAAATTAGGACTGAGATGTGATTGTATTTTAAAATACGATGATGTTTATGAAGTGGTAGATTTTGTTACAAGTAAAAGGAATATAACATCAGAATTTTTAACTTACGATTATATTACAAACTTTCAATATTTTGTTTTAGAAAAATTTTTTGATGAAAACAAGAAAAAATTTAAGTTTATAAAATTGTTTTTGTTGTATAACAACTATGCAGAATTTGTCAAAGATTACTTTATGCAGAAAGAAATTGAGAAAAAAATTATTGAAATTTATGATGAGTTAAAAACAAAAGAGTTTGTTGCGCATAAAGGACCGTTATGTGGTTGGTGTGGATATTATGATATTTGTCCATTATGGAAAATAGAACGTGAAGGTGATGAAAAAAAAGGTGTTCCAGCAGTTGCACCAGAAACAACTTTGTTCAGGATTGCACGCTAGACGCCTGGTATGATGGGGTTATCATATTCAAAAATGTCAATGTATATACAATGTCCTCGTAGATACAGATTATGTTATTTAGATAGAATTGGTATTAAACCACGAGGATTTTTTTCTATCGGTTCTACAATACATAATACGTTAGAGTTGTTTTATAATATAAAACCTAAAAATGGTGAACCTTCGTTAGAAGAACTATTGAATTTATATTCACAATGTTGGATTTCTTCTGGATATACATCTCAAAAAGAAGAACAGGAGTATTTTGAAAATGGGAAACAATGGTTGGTAAATTATTATAATAAGTTTGTTAAAGGGCAATACATTCCTGCATACGCTACTGAAGAATATTTTGAAATACCGATTGGGAAAAACAAACATGTAATGATTGGTTATATTGATAGGATACAAAGGAATATGGATGGTAGTTTTGAGATACTTGACTACAAAACAGATCCAAAAATAAGAACACAACAAGAAGTTGATTCTGATTTACAGCTTACGATTTATTATTGGGCGTTAAGAAATAAAGGGATAGAAGTTAAACGATTAGGATTAATTTTTATCCGGTTTAACGAAATTGTTTACACCACAAGGACACAAAAAGATATAGAATTGTTAGATAGTTATGTTGAAGAAATAGCGGATACAATGTGGTCATTAGGTGAAAAATATATGAATTTGGTACAAGAATATGAAAGTTTAGGAAAAAATATACCTGAGGAAAAAATTGAAGAGATCTTTCCTTCAAAGATAAACAAATACTGTGGTGGTTGTGATTATCTTAAAGGTTGTCCAAAAGAACAATTGATCAAAACAGAATATAAAGATAAATTATTGTTTGAAATATCAGAGACAGGAGAAGTTATTGATAAAGAGATAGAAGTTGAAGATCTAATTACTGAAGAAAAAAAAGAATAAAAAAATGAAACAAAAAAAGTATTGGCATAGACAATATGTAAAACAATTAGAAGAAAAACTACATTTTGGTAAATCATATGTTTTTGTAGATAAAATTATTACTTATGTTTTATTGTTTGTATGTATAATTTTGATTCCTTTTGTTGTTTGGAAAATAAGTGTTAAAACACAGAATAATTTAATTTTTGCGAAACAAATCAACGAGTTATCAAAAAAAGAAGAAATATTAAAAATAATTTTTTTTGATGTTTCACAAGGAGATAGTGCATTAGTTTGTTTACCAAACAAAAAAAATTTTTTAATTGATACAGGACCTAAGGAAGGTTTGTTGATACAAGAATCAGATCCTGGAAAGATTGTTTCAGAAATAGATGCTGGGAAAGAGATTATTGTACCTTTTTTGCAAAAAAATAATCTTACAATTGAAGGTATTATTATAACACATCCACATTCTGACCATTTTGGTGGTACATTTAGTATTTTAGATAACGGATATGTTCCTTGCTGGTTTATAGATAACGGAGTAGAAACATCTCATCCTATGTATTATGAATTATTACAACGGTTAAAAGAAAAAAAAGTTAAATACAGTATTGCAAAATTAGAAAAATTAGATTTATGTCCGTCTGTAGACATAGAAATTCTTGCACCAGTACAGACCTATCAAACAGAAAATGTTGACCATGCTATAAATAATTCATCTATTGTTATAAAACTTACGTATAAAAATTTTTCTGTATTGTTTACAGGAGATATAGAAATTTTTGCTGAAATGGATCTTTTAGAATATAAAGAAAAACTAAAATCTACTGTTTTAAAAGTACCACATCATGGATCATTCACATCTTCATCAGAACCGTTTTTAGATATGGTTTCACCAGAAGTTGCTATAATTTCTTGTGGCAAAGGGAATCCGTTTGGTCATCCACATACAGATACAATTGATAAACTTAACAAACGAAAAATAAAAATTTATCGTACTGACCAAAACGGAAGTATTTCGGTTATAACCGACGGTAAAAATTATTTTGTTGAAACGGAACGCGAATACTAAATGTAATTTGGTTTTGTTAACTAAAAAATGATGTTCTTTGAAAATATAAAGAATTAATCAAATAACAATACATTGCTAATTTCATATTTTGAATTTTGTATTGCGGATTTATAATTTAGTAATCGCGGGCTTTAGCCTGCGTATATTATTTGTAGTAGCAGACCTTGGTCTGCTGAAATAGAGCAGAGCAAACTCCGCTGCTACAGTTTGTTATGTTATCAAAGCAAACTTTGCAGCTATAATTTTTATTTATTGAAAAATGCAACATAGTTGTTGCGGTCCAAAATTTTTTTAGTTATTTTGGAAACCAATAACTGTGTTATTGCTAAAAATTGCAACAGTACTTATAATTTAGGGAGGAAAATAATACGATGAAAATAAAGGTTTGGAATGTTGTTATAGTCGTATTGATATTTTATTGCACAGTATTTGCTGTTGTAAGAAATGTTGTGATTATGATAGGTGATGGTATGGGTATAGCAATAACAGATTTTTCTCGTATTGTTTTAGTTGGTAAAGATGGAAAATTAAGTTTTGAAAAATTTCCAGTAGTAGCTCTTGTGAGGACACATTCATATAACAGTTTAGTTACAGATTCAGCAGCTGCTGCAACAGCTCTTTCTTGTGGTATAAAAACAAACAATGGATATTTAGGTTTATCACCAGACAAAAAAGAAGTGCCACACATTATAGAACTTGCAAAAAAGAATGGAAAATCTACTGGTCTTGTAACAACAGTTTCAATATCACATGCAACACCAGCAGGATTTTCCGCACATGTATCAGCTCGTGATGAACTTCCGATTGTAGAACAGTATTTACAATTTAAAGACAAAGTTGATATTTTTTTAGGAGGTGGGATAGAGTATTTTATTCCATCAAACCAAGAAGGTAGTAAAAGAAAAGATGATAGAAATCTTTTAGATGAATTTCGGTCTTTAGGATATACTGTAATTAATTCTAAAGAAGAATTATTAAATTTACCAGTTGCAAAGATTAATAAACTTTTAGGTGTTTTCAAATATTTAGATACAACTTATTTCATTGACAGAAAATTTGTAGGAAGAGAAGATTTACCTACTTTAGCAGAGTTAAGTAAAATTGCATTACAAATACTGTCAAAAAATAAAAAGGTTTTTTCTTAATGATAGAAAGTGGTAAGATTGACTGGGCATGTCATAGTAATGATATTGCTACTGCGGTAGCTGAAATTGCAGAATTTAATGATGCAGTGGAAACAGTTGTTGAACTTTTGAAAAACGAACCTGATACTTTAATTATAGTAACAGCTGACCATGAAACAGGTGGTCTTTCTTTATCTTCTAAAGAATACAGATTTTTTCCAGAAAAAGTTAAACAGCAAAAAATTTCTGTTGCACAAATTGCAAAATTGTTAAAAAATAAAGATAAAGAAGAAATAAAAACAAAATTTTTTGAGTTCACTGGTATAAATGATTTAACTGATGAAGAAATTGAAAAAATTGCGACAGGTGTTGCAGTAGAAATAGGTAGGATTATTTCTTCAAGGATAGAAGTTGGTTGGTCAACAAAAACACATTCTGGCTGCAGTGTAGCTTTGTATGCATTGGGTAAAGATGCAGAAATTTTCAGTGGTGTATATGATAACACAGATGTCGCAAAAAAAATTATACAAGTAATGAATTTAAAATAAAAAAACTATATGTTGCAGAGGTATAAAATTATGAAACTTAATCTTACACAAAAAATAATTTTAGAACATCTTGTGGAAAACAAAAAAAGTTTGCCGGAACCATTACAACCAATAAAGATTAAAATTGACCAAACATTAACACAAGATGCTACTGGTACACTCGCATATCTACAATATGAAAATATAGTTTCTGAAAAAAAAGATAAAAAAGTTAAAGTAAAAGTTGCTGTATCTTATGTTGATCATAACACTTTACAACCTACTTTTGAAAATTCTGATGATCATAAATATTTACAGACAGTTGCTGCTAAGTATGGAATAATTTTTTCGCCACCAGGGAACGGAATTTGTCATCAGTTACATCTTGAAAATTTTGCAAAACCAAAACAAACTCTTATAGGTGCTGATAGTCATACTCCGACTTCTTCTGCGGTAGGTATGTTAGCAATAGGTGTTGGTGGGTTAGAAGTAGCTTGTGCATTAGCAGGCGAACCATTTTTGTTAAAAATGCCATATGTAGTAAATATAATTTTACGGAATAATCTTCAGCCATATGTTTCTGCAAAAGATGTGATTTTATTTTTATTAAAAAAATTTACAGTAAGAGGAGGTGTTAACAAAGTTTTTGAATATACTGGGGATGGTATAAAAAACCTTTCTGTATACGATCGTGCTACTATAACAAATATGGGAACAGAATTAGGATTAACTTCTTCTATATTTCCTTCAGATGAGCAAACATATAAGTTTATGTTGTTTCATAACAGAGTAAAAGATTTCAAGTATTTTTTTCCAGACGAGAATTGTTCATATGATGAAATTTACGAAGTTGATTTATCAAAAATATCGCCTATGGTTGCTTTACCACATTCACCTGATAATGTTGTTGAAATAAAAGAGATTGAAGGTTTAGAAGTTGACCAAGTATGTATTGGTAGTTGTACAAATTCGTCAATTAAAGATATGATATTTTTTGCTATTATGTTACAAAATAAAAAAATAAACCCAAACATTTCTGTAGTTGTTTATCCTGGATCAAAAAAAGTTATGTATGTTTTAGAAAAACTTGGGTTGTTAGAGAACTTATATCGCAGTGGTGTTCGTGTAATGGAAGCAGTATGTGGTGCTTGTATTGGTCAAGGACAAGCACCTATAAGTGGTGGGGTGTCAGTTCGCACATTTAACCGTAATTTTGAAGGACGCTCTGGTACAAAAGATGCTAAAGTTTATCTGACATCGGTAGAAGTTGCAACTGCAGCTGCAATATATGGTAAAATAGTACATCCAAAAATTTTAGGAAAATATCCAAAAATTGTTCTTCCAAAAAAAATTAGTTTTAAACCAAACTTTATTTATCCACCAAAAAATACAAAAAATATAAAAGTGTTTTATGGACCAAATATACAACCATTGCCAGAGTTTTCACCAATAGAAAAAAATTTAGAACTAAATGTTATTAAAAAGTTGCCTGATAATATATCTACTGATGATATCTTACCTGCAGGGAGTAAAATCTTATCGTTACGTTCTAATATACCAGCAATTAGCAAATATATGTTTGCAAACAAATTTCCAGAATTAATTTCTGAGATTGAAAAATATAGTCCTTCGAAAAGAAAGTTTGTTATAATAGCAGGACATAACTATGGTCAAGGTTCATCAAGAGAACATGCTGCTATTGTCCAACGGTATAACGGAATCTTAGTAGTTATTGCAAAATCGTTTTCAAGAATACATAAAAGTAATCTAATAAATTTTGGTATTCTACCACTTGAATTTTATAATGAAAATGATTATGATAAAATAAAAGAGCAGGATGTAATACTAATTGAAGATATTCATTCACAAATAAATTTTAATTCCGTTTTTGTTAAGATAAAAGGGTTGTCAAAACCTATAAGAACAAAACTACAACTTACAGAAGAAGAAAAAGAAATAATTTTTTTAGGTGGGAAACTTAATTTTGTAAAGAATAAAATTTCCAAAAGTTAATATACCTATGAGAAAAAAACTTAAGAGAGGATTGTTTATAGTTTTTGAAGGGCCTGAAGGTGCGGGAAAGTCAACCCAAGCCAATCTTTTATATGAATATCTTAAAAATGAAGGCTATGATGTTGTACTTACAAGAGAGCCCGGGGGAACAAAACTTGCTGAAGCAGTAAGAAAAATCATTCTTTCACCAAAAATGAAAATTTTTCCAATGACCGAACTTCTCCTTTATGAAGCAGCACGTGCACAACATATTGAAGAAGTTATAAAACCAAGTTTGCAAAAAAATAAAATTGTAATCTGTGACAGGTTTGCGGACGCTTCTGTTGTATATCAAGGTTATGCACGTGGGTTAGGGACAAAGTTTGTTGAGAAACTTAACAAATTAATAGTTCGTGATTATTTACCAGATATTACTTTTGTTTTGGATATTTCGCCAAAGAAAGGGTTAAGACGAATTAAATTAAATAGAAAAACTTCTTTTGATAGATTAGAACAAGAAAATATAAAGTTTCATACAAAAATAAGAGAAGGATATCTAAACCTTGCAAAAAAAAGAAAAAATTTTTATATAATAAATGTTGAAAACAAAACTCCACAAGAAGTGTCTTCTGTAATACGTAGTATTTTAAATAAAAAATTTAATCTCTGATGAGTTTAAAACATGTTTTAGGTCAACAACATGCTGTAAACATTCTTTTGAATGAGATACAAACTAAAACTGTAAAACATTCTTATATATTTTATGGTGTTAAAGGTGTTGGAAAAAAATATACTGCTAAAGAATTTGCAAAATCGTTACTTTGTCAAAACCAAAATGGTGGATATAGTTGTGATACTTGCGAGGATTGTATAAAAATTTCTGATAACATTCATCCTGATGTTGTTTTAGTAGATTTTGATTTTCAACAACAGTTGTTGCAAAAACAACAAAAATCTGTTTCAATAAGTATTGATACTATAAGATATATAAAACAATTTTGTTCATTGACACGATATTCTGGTGCTTATAAAATAATTATTATTGATCAAGCAGAAACTTTGCAAAGAGATGCAGCAAACTCGTTATTAAAACTTTTAGAAGAGCCGCCACAAAATTGTATAATTATTTTAATAACAACATCCTTAGGGTTGTTGCCAAAAACTATAGTTTCCCGTGCTGAACTAATAAAATTTTTTCCTTTAAATAAAGATATATTATCACAAATTTTACCTTTTAACAAAATTAGTTCTACTATATTAGGTTCGGTAGAAGAACATAAATATATTGAGCAAATAGAAAAGATTGAAATAGACTTTAATTCATTAACGGAAATACAATCATGTTGTGAGAGAATATCTCAAGATAAAGAATTTTCAGAATACTTTTTAGTGTGGCTAACAGAAAACTTTTTGTTACCAAAATTTGAAATTTTATCTGAATGGGACAAAATTTTAGATGAAGTGGAAAATTATATTAAACAATTTAGATTCAACATAAATTACCAAATTTTATTAGAAACATTTTTGTTGAGGATAGCATTGTTATGCAACAAAAACATATTGTAGTTGTTAGGTTAGAAGATATACCGAATTATTCTGAAGTAAACGCAGAAAATATTAATAGTATAGATACAAAAATTGGGGATAAAGTAGTATTATATTTTGCTAACAGGTATGATATAGGAACAGTAATTTCTGAAGAAAAAATTGTTGAAGAAAACAAAATTGATAAAAAAAATCTTTATAAACTTATTCGCAAAATCAATGAACAAGATTTACAAAGATTAAAAGAAAATGAGAATAAATCTCAAGAAGCATACAAAATTATTAAACAAACTTGTTTAAATTATGAACTTCCTATAAAAATAGTTACTGCAAAATATTCGTTTGATAGAACTCGTCTTTATGTGTATTATATAAAATATCAACATGTTAATTTAAACAAAGTTATACACGAGTTTGCTCATAAATTTAAAACAAGAATTGAAATGAAACAAATAGGTCCGCGAGACGAAACAAAAATTTTAGGTGGGATAGGTGTTTGTGGATATGAACTATGTTGTAAAAAATGGATAAAAAAGTTTGAGTCAATATCAGTAGAAATGGCAAAAGTTCAACAACTTGCATTAAATATCCCTAAACTTTCTGGCATTTGTAATCGTCTTAAATGTTGTCTTGCATACGAATATGAGTTTTATAAAGAATGTGTGTCTAAATTTCCAAAAATTGGTTCAAAAATAAAAACTGCTGAGGGTGAAGGAAAAATTGTTAGTTTTGATTGTATAAAAGGTCTTGTAAATGTTGAATTTAAAAAAGATGAAGATACTTCAGCTATAAAATCTTTTAAATTCCAGGAGTTACAAAAATGACACAAACTACAAAAGAAAAATTTCTTACGCCAGTGTTTATTGACGCATTTGATTTAGATGACGCCTGGTATCAATGCCTTGACAAAATTTTAGAATACGGATATGTTTATAAAGTAGACAGGGGAAGTTATAAAGGACAGAGACGACTTGAATTTGACTATGTTGTAATTCGTGTAAGAAAACCTGAACATCAAATTATTCCAATAATCCCTGAAGGGTGTGGTATTCCTGCACCAACATCTATGGAATATATTCAGGAATACTTAAATTATCTTCTTACTGACCAAAAAACATCTACAGAAGATTATACTTATGGTGAACGGTTAGTAAATCCTAAAATTCGTATTATAGATGAAGAAGGAAAAGAAAAAGAAATTGTGTGTAAGATAAACCCTATTCAAGAAGTTATTAATATCTATAAAACTGAAGGGTTTGAAACAAACCAATGTACATTAGAAATAGGTATGCCTACAGATATTAAACTTAAGGACCCACCTTGTTGCAGAATTATTGATACAAGGATAAGATATGGGAAATTACATTTTATAGTTTACTTCCGTTCTTGGGATTTATGGGGAGGGATGCCTTCTAACCTTGGTGGTTTGGAATTATTAAAACAATATATGGCTTCAGAGATAGGTGTGGGTAACGGAGAAATAATTGCTTCATCAAAAGGTCTGCATTTATACGAATATTGTTGGGAATGGGCTAAAGCAAGAACAAAAAAGTATGATTTAAAAATAGGATAAATTTTTTATACAATATTTTTTATTTCATTAAAAATCTGTGTTATCAACTGAGAAGTTTGTTGAGAAGAGATAGTTTCAGCTACTATACGGATAAGTGGTTCAGTGTTTGATGGTCTTAAATGAACCCATCCTTCAGAAAATACTACTCTTAATCCGTCTTCAAAATTACATTCATGTTCAGCAAATTTTTTTCTAAAATGGTTTAAAACCAACATTATTTTATCTGATGGTAAAGAAATTTTTGTTTTTATCATATAATATCTTGGAATTTTTTTCTACTAGTTCAGATATAGAAAGGTTTGTGTTAGCCATTAGTTCCAATATAAGAGCTATCCCACATAAACTATCCCTACATAAATTTCCTTTAGGATAGATAACACCACCGGTACCTTCACCACCAATTATAGCATTAAGTTTAACAATTTTTTCTACTACATTTATAACATTTTACATTATATTCATTACAAATATCTTCCACCATTTTTGAGGTTGA
>CAZFSG010000001.1:0-30321 GCA_964521665.1 uncultured Elusimicrobia bacterium | reverse complement strand
TATAACATTTTACATTATATTCATTACAAATATCTTCCACCATTTTTGAGGTTGAAAGATTTGTTGCAACAAATAAGTTTGTTGCATCTTTTATTTTTGATAAAATATTTTTTACAGCAAATGCTAAAGTGTATTCTTCACCAATTGCTTCACCTTTCTCAGAAACTATTGCTAACCTGTCAGCATCGGCATCCTGTGCAAAACCCACCTGTGCATTTTCTTTTTTGACAACTTCACATAGTTGTTTTAAATTTTCAGGTATAGGTTCAGGATTACGTGGAAAAATTTTTGTTACATCAGTATTTATAGGTATAACTTCGCAGCCAAGTTCTTTTAAAAGTTTAACAGTTATTATAGAACCAGCTCCGTTACAAGAATCTATTACAACTTTAAATTTTTTATTTTTTATTTTTTCTACATCAACTGAAGAAAGTATTTCAGATATATGTATGTCATAAGCAGAATTATCTTCTATAATATCTTTGTATTCTGTTGAAGGTTTGAGTAAAAAACTGCTATGATGGTATATGTTTATAAGAGACTCAATTTGTGATTGAGTAAGAAAAGTGCCTAAAGAATTGACAAATTTTAATGCATTCCATTCTATAGGGTTATGTGATGCAGTTATCATGATACCACCATCAGCGTTAAGTTTTCTTACCATAAGTTGTAAAGTTGGAATAGGAACTACCTAAATCTATTATTTTACAACCTGTAGATAACAATCCAGAAATTACTGCATATTTAAGCATCTCACCAGAAGGTCTTGTATCTCTTCCTATCACTACTTTTCCTGATTTTATAAAAGTACCGAATGCTTGTGCAAAACGTACTATAATTTGTGGTGTAAGAGTATCTCCTACTATTCCACGAACACCTGAAATACTAATTTTTAAATTACGTTGTTTCATTGAGAAATCTAAATATATTTTGTTATGGTTCGTTCAATTTTTTATAAATTTGTTCTAATAACTTTTTGTTATCAGATTCTCCAATTACACGAATTAACGGTTCTCTACTTGAAGGACGGATATGAGACCAACTTTTTTATCAACAAAAAATTTTAGTCCATCTGTTGTGTCAATTTCAAACTCATTAAAAGTTTCTTGTAATGTTGACATAATAGTATAAACTTTTTCTGGTTCAACAGAAAATTTTTTATAAAGTTTAAAATAAGAACCAATCTGTTTCTTTAATTCAGAAACACTACTGTTATATAGTAGGATAACAACCATAAAATAAGGCATATGCTGCTAAAACTATCTTGAGCATAATGAAATTTTGGATAAACCACACCACCATTTCCTTCCCCACCAATAACAGCAGATAAGTTATATATTGCTTCAGCAACATAAATATCACCAACTTTTGTTCTAACAACTTCGCAGTTATATTTTTTTGCTACATCGTCAACTAATTGTGTTGTAGAAAGGTTTGTAACAACGATGCCTTTTGTTTTCTCAAGAATAAAATTTTCTATAAATACTAACGTATACTCTTCACCTATAGGGTTACCATGTTCATCAACAATTGCAAGCCTGTCACCATCAGCATCTTGTGCAAAGCCTATCTGTGCATCTGTTGCTTTTACAATAGAAGAAAGTTGAGATAAATTCTCGCGGATAGGTTCAGGGTCACGTGCAAAAAATCCGTTTGGTATATCATTTATAGGAAATAACTTTACATCTAATAGAGATAACAGATGTTTTGTATATTCGCAAGTAGTACCATTTACAGTATCAGTGGCTACTATAAATTTTTTCTTTTTAATCATATCAACATCTATAAGTTTAAATAAATCACAAAGATACTGGTCAAAAAAGTTAGTATAAGTTGTTGTACTTTTTAGTTTATCCCAACTAACTTTATCAAAAGATTCTTCATGATAAATATCCAATACTTCTTCTGCTTGGTATGAATTTAAAAACATACCGTCGTTACGAATAAAAATTAGTGCGTTCCATTCAGTATTATTATGACTTGCAGTTATTGCAATACCACCATTTGCACCAAGTTTTCTTACTGCATATTGGAGAACAGGTGTTGGACAAACACCAAAATCTACTACTTCGCATCCACATGATAAAAGCCCACTGATCACAGCTGATTTTACCATAGTTTTTGAAGGACGTGTATCTGTAGCAATAAAAACAGTGCCACCTTCAATATATGTTGCGAAATTCATAGCAAATTTTACAATGATCTCAGGTGTTAAACTTATACCTGCAATACCACGAACACCAGAAACAGAAATTTTTAATTGTTGCATATGTTTTTTTAATTTTATGGTTGTTTTAACAATTCAGTTGCGTGTTCAGGAGTTACCTCTATAGCAAATTCTAAAAATCCTTTTTCTGCACCTGCTAAAAATTTATGTTGCATAATTCTATATGTAGACGATAAATATCTTGTATTTCTTTAGTGTATAGTGAAATTTGGTGAAAAATTATATTAAGTGTATCAATTTGAAATTTATTATATAACTTTTTTAACACAAAATATTGTTGTTCAGCAAGTGAAGAAATTTCATCTTTTGTTAGTTGAGATAAAGATGTTACTTTAGTTTTAAAAATTAGCCATACTTCAAACGCAGTCTTCGGTGCAAAAGGTGATAAAACTAATATTTTTTCTGTAGTAGTAATAACACGAACAGATTGTTCTTGCTCTGAAACAATTATTGCGTCAAATATGTTTGTATCATATTTTTTATAAAATTTAGATGCAATATCTAACTCTTCTTTTAATCTGTTAGGTATATATGGAAGGGCACCTATTTGCCAGTGGTAGTGAGATATAGAAGCACCCCAACCTTGATTCCTAAACAAAATTGGGTATACATTAGTTTTTTCTAATTCTTTTATAATATTCTGTGCTGTAGTTAAAGCAAGGATTTCTTCTTCAAGGTCAAGTTCTGCAAGAGAAATTTTGTGTTTTGCTGTTTCTACAATATTCATATGTTCTATCATCCATGGGAAAAGGTTTGGGAAAACACGTACTTTCCAGTTATTATCATTAGGGAAACGAATATAATCACCATTTGTTTTAACATATCTTGGTGTTTTAGTTTCGTTTTCTGGACAAAACATACATTCTTTTTGTTCCATTTTTAGGTCCATTTTTGCAATAGGACGTTCACTACGTGCTATGTTAAAATGAGCTCATTCGTTTGTAATATAATTTTTTCTTCTTATTACAGGTTGAGAAAGTGTTCCATTTTTAAAATATTTCTCTAATCCTTTTGGTATACCAGAAAGTGGTGGAAGTATTGTAAGAGTTTCATGTAGTTCAACAAAAAGTTCTTTATCCCATTTTTGCATAAAAATTTTTTCTCCTTTTCTACTTATTATTTTTTGATTTTGCGATTTTTATTATAAAACTTTATTTTTATTTTCAGTTGTTTTTAAGTATTGTAATATAAATGCAAAATTTAGTATAATGAAAAACATAATTTTAAACAGTGAAAAATAATTTATGCAAAGAATATATTGTGGAAAAATTAATAAAGATTATTTAGGCAAAGATGTAGTTGTTTATGGTTGGGTACAGTCGAAACGTGACCATGGGGGTGTCATATTTGTTGATTTAAGAGATAAAGAAGGGATTGTTCAAGTAGTTTTTCAACCTGACAACAAAGAAGTGTTTAGTAAAGCAGAAAAGTTACGTAATGAATATGTGATAAAAGTGGAAGGGGTTGTGAGGTTAAGACCACAGGGAACTGAGAATCCAAAGTTGTATTCAGGCGAAGTTGAGATAGTTTGTAAAGATTTAGAGGTGCTTAATACTTCAAAAGTATTACCGTTTGAGATTTCAGACTACAAAGATGTTTCTGAAGAGTTAAGGTTACGTTATAGATATTTAGATCTTCGCAGGGCAGAGATGCTAAACAAAATAAAGTTACGTAGTAATTTGTCATTTATTATCCGAAATTTTTTTATTTCTAGGGGGTTTATAGAAGTAGAAACACCGTTTCTTACAAAATCTACGCCTGAAGGAGCACGCGATTTTTTAGTTCCTTCAAGGTTGACACCATACACATTTTATGCGTTGCCACAGTCACCACAGTTGTTTAAACAGATTCTTATGGTAGCAGGTATTGATAGGTACTTTCAGATAGTACGGTGTTTTCGTGATGAAGATTTGCGTGCTGATCGTCAACCTGAGTTTACACAGATTGATTACGAACTTTCTTTCGTAAATGAGGAAGATATAATAAATATTACAGAGGAACTGTTAGTAGAAATTTTTAAAGCTGCGTTAGGTATTGATCTTGAACGACCGTTCAAAAGAATTTCTTATGATGAAGCTATCTCAAAATATGGTACTGATAGGCCTGACTTGAGATATAAACTTGAAATTGTAAATATTACAGATATATTGAAGTTAACAAAATTTAATGTTTTTAGAAGTGTAATAGAGAATGGTGGCGAAGTTAATACAATTGTTGTTCCAAGCCAATATAAACTTTCAAGACAACAAATTGATGGGTATATTGAATTTGCGAAATCTGTTGGTGCGAAAGGGTTAGCATGGATGAAATATATAGATGGTAAGTTTGAATCAAATATAGTAAAGTTTTTTGATGAAAAAGAATTACAGGATGTAAAGAACAAATTATGTCTTGTTGGTGGAGAAACAATATTTTTTTCTGCTGATAAACATAATAAAAGTTGTGAATTTTTAGGTTTATTAAGACAAAAGTTAGCTAAAGATTTAAATTTAATAGACAAGAAGAAATTTTGTTTTGTTTGGGTTGTAGATTTTCCATTGTTTGAATTTTCAGAAGAAGAACAACGTATTGTAAGTATGCATCACCCATTTACTTCACCAAAAGAGGATGAAATATATTTGTTTGATGAAGAAAATTTAACTCAAGAGAAACTTTTAACAATCCGTTCTCGTGCATATGATATTGTAGTAAATGGTGTAGAACTTGGTGGAGGAAGTATCAGAATACATAATAGTGAATTGCAGAGAAAGATATTAAAAATTTTAGGTATTCCAGATGAAGAAATTGAAAACAGGTTTGGTTTTTTACTTGAAGCGTTATCTTATGGTGCACCGCCACACGGTGGGATTGCATTAGGGTTTGATAGATTGTTGGCAATTTTAACTGATTCCGAATCAATTCGTGATGTAATACCTTTTCCAAAAACACAGAAAGGATATTGTTTGCTTACCTCAGCACCTTCTTCTGTTGACCAAAAACAACTTGATGAACTTAATCTACAATTCAAAATAAAATAATTTTGTATAGAGGTGAAATATAGATATGAAGAAGAGACTTTATGTTAAAAATAAAAAGGAATTATTAGAAATTATTGGTGAACAAGATAAAAATGTAAGATATATTGAGAAAGCAACTAATGTTGAAATTTATTATTATCCAATACCTGATGAGGAAGGTTTTGAAATAAACATTGTGGGAAATAAAGAGAATGTTGAGCAAGCATATAGTTTTATACAAAACTTGCTTTTGAGAAAGGTCACGCCTTTTGATATTGCTACACATATTCATAAAAAAGAAACTGATGCAGAAACACATAAAAAAACGTTAACAAAAAAATATGAATTTCTTGCATTTGATGGTGAAATTATTAAACCAAAAACTGTAAATCAAAAACGATATGTTGAACTTATGGATGAGTATGATATTGTTATAGCGATAGGTCCAGCAGGAACTGGGAAAACCTTTCTTGCGGTAATGTCTGCATTGATAAAACTTAACCGTGGTGATGTTTATAAAATAGTGTTAACTAGACCTGTAGTGGAAGCAGGGGAACGGTTAGGATTCTTACCTGGAGATTTATATGATAAGATAAACCCATATTTGAAACCGTTATACGACGCATTTTTTGTTATGCTAGGTCCTGAAACATTTAAGAGATATCTTGACGAAGAAATTATAGAAATAATTCCTTTAGCATATATGCGTGGTAGAACATTAAATGACGCGTTTGTTATACTTGATGAGGCACAGAATACAACTCCAGAACAAATGAAAATGTTTTTGACACGGCTCGGGTTTAATTCACAATTGGTAATAACTGGTGATATTACACAAATTGATTTAGATAATAGGAAACAATCAGGTTTAGTGTTAATAAGGGAGATATTAAAAGATATTGAAGAAATTAAATTTATATATTTTAATGAAAATGATATAATAAGACATAAGCTTGTGAAAAAAATTATTAAAGCGTATGAAGAATGGGAGCAGAAAAATAAATGATTAAAAAAATTATTATAAAACTAAAACCTTGGATATTATCTATTGTTGATAGAATTGAACAAATTGAAAAGAAAAAAGAACTTAAACAAATAAAAAAGGTTGCTGAAAAACAAAAAATTTTGTTCCCAGATTGGGTATTATTTGTTGTTTTTATAGTTATCTTTATTTCATTTGTTTGGATAAAAAGTTTGATTGTTGGTAAAATCAAAATTGTTGAAATTTTATGTTCATTGTTAAGTATAATAATAGTTATTTATTTTGTCTTTTCTACAGTGTTTACATATTTATTACGAAAATTAAAAAGTTTACTAAACATAAAATTTGAAGAGTATAAAAATTCTGTTGTGTTATTTTTTACATTATCTCTGTTACATATTGCTGTTATTGAATTTTATAAATTTAATAATTTAACATTTTACCTTTTGCCAATAACAGGTTTTGTCCTTCTTGCAGGTTTGTTATTAGACATATGGTGGGCAGTATTGTTTTCTATTTTTAACGCAGTTGTAGGAAGTTATTTGTTTACTGAAATACCTTCTGAAATGGTTGCATATATGTTTTATTATTTAATAAGTTCTTTATATGTTGTATCTTTGGTAGAAAAAATTTTTTCACGACAAGATTTACTGCCTGTGATAGCAAAATCTGCTGTAGCAAGTTTTTTAATTGCTGTTTCTGTGAATATTTTGATGTTTTATAAAACAGATACATTATTTAAATTCTATTTAACCTTTGATGTGTTTAGTTTGTACCAAAAACTTAACATATTTGGGTTTTTAATAAACAGTGTTTTGAGTAATCTATTAAGTTTAGCATTAGTTTCTGTGTTGCTTACTCCATTTGAGCTAATATATCAAAAAACGACAAATATAAGACTTGTTGAATTGTCAAGTTTGAACCATCCATTGTTGAAACGATTAATGGCAGAAGCGCCAGGAACATACCACCATTCAGTAATGGTTGCATCATTAGCAGAACAAGTATCTGTTGCATTATCAGTAAATCCTTTATTATGTAAAGTAGGTGGTCTTTTTCATGATATTGGTAAAATTGTGCATCCAGAGTATTTTATAGAAAACCAATTTGCAATAAAAAACCCACATTCTGAACTTAACCCTTCATTGTCAAGTTTGATCATTATAAATCATGTTAAGGAAGGTGTAAAACTTGCTCAGCAATTTAAACTTGATAAAGTTATAATAGATATTATTGAGCAACATCATGGTAATTCTATAATTTATGGGTTGTATGATAAAACATTAGAATTTGATTCTTTTGATAAAGAAATGTTGCGTTATCCAGGACCAAAACCTCAAACTAAAGAAGCAGCTATAATTATGATATGTGATTGTTGTGAAGCAGCTTGTAGAAGTATTGAAGAACTTGATGCACAAAAGATTAAACAAACTGTTGAACGTGTAATAAACGCAAAATTTGTTGAAGGACAATTTGATGAAGTACCTTTTACTTTAAGAGAACTATATATAATATCTGATATTTTAACACAAACATTGATAAGTTTTTATCATGCACGAAAAATTTCAGCTAATGGAGAACACACTCCTTCTTAATTAAACTGAAGAACTTTCTAAGTTTTCTTTATATGCAATTCTTTATTATTTACAAAACAAAAAAAAGGATAATTTGTGATAGAACATTAAAAAGATATATAAATAAAATACTTGATATATTGTTTAAAAAAAACAACAATCTTGAATTATCATTTGTTTTTGTCAATAACAAATATATTTCTCAACTGAACAAAAAATTTTTGAATAAAAATTATCCTACTGACGTTTTATGTTTCAAATATGATAACTCTTCTGCTGATATTATAATTTCGGTAGAACAGGTACTGAAAAATGCCACTGTTTTTAAAACATCGCCAAAACGGGAATTATTGTTTGTTTTAGTTCATGGTTTGTTACATTTTAAAGGAATGGAAGACAATACTGAATATAAAAGAAAAAAGATGTATAACAAAGCAAACAAAGTTTTAGAAGAACTTAAGATTTAAATGAATATTTTAATTTTATTATTTCTTGGTTTTCTTTCATTTTTTTTCTCAGGTAGTGAAGCAGCATTAACTTCGTTGCCTGAATATAAATTGAAAAAAATTTATGTAAAACATAAAATTCTTAGATCACCACTGATTTTATGGACGTTAAAACCTTATAGAATTTTGATTAGTATACTTATAGGAAATACTATTGTAAACCTTTTTCTTAGTTCAACTATAGCAAAAATTTTTATACCAAGATATGAATATGTCAATAAAGAACTTAAAGAAACAATTATATGGTTGTTAACCACGTTTGTAGTGATATTATTTTGTGAACTTATACCGAAGATTGTATCAAAAAATTTTTCAGAAACAATATCCACTATTGCAATTTTCCCATTAACTATACTTCAATATGTAATTTTTTTAATATTTTCTCCGATAATGTTTTTTGTAGAAAAGTATTTAGTGAAAGAAAAAGATATCTATAAAACACATTTTACAAAAATTGATGAAATAAAAAATATTTTTTCTGAAACAACAAAAGGTGTCTTCCAAAGAAAAGATATTGAAGAACTTTTTGATCGTGTAACAAAATTTGATGAAATAAGAATAAAAGATATTTATACACCAAAAGAAAATGTTGTTTCAATAAATATATCAAACAAAAGTTTATCTGAAATTATTACAGAAGTGATTGATACAGCAAAAACACGTATCCCTGTATATAAAGACTCTGTAGATAAAATCTTAGGTTATATTTTGATTAAAGATATATTTTATTTATGCTCAGGATATGAATGCAGTATAACGGATATTATTCATCCAATACTTGAAGTTGAATTATACGATAAAGCAAAAGATGTGTTGAAAAAAATGCAAAATTCTCAGATTCATATTGCTGTTGTTAAAGATAAAGAAAGCAAGTTTTGTGGTATAGTTACGTTAGAAGATATTCTTGAAGAAATTGTGGGAGATATATTAGATGAGTATGATATTCGAAGACGTGTTAAATATTAACATATATGTTATTATAAAGATTGCGTTGTATGTTTGTTTTGTAATTATTTCAGCATTTTTTGCTGCTATTGAAACAGCATTGCTAAAATATACTGCATTAAAGTTTGAAATAAAACAACATGTTAGCAAATATATTTCTGTATGGGAAGAAAATCCTGAAATTATTTTAGGTACAATTCTTATTGGTACAAATCTTGCATGTATAGGGATAGGTGTGTTGAATACATCATTAGGTTTATGGATAGGTTGGTCAATTATAATTTTATTAGTATTAGGTGAAATACTACCTAAAGTTTATGCAATAACTTCGCCAAGTTTAGTAATTAATTATGGTATAAAATGGTTGGTAAAGTTTAGCAGGGTAGTTTCACCTATTGCAAATTTTTTAGTAAATTTAAGCATGTATTTTACAGGTATATTTTTGAGAAGAGAAAAAGAGACACCGTTTTTTACAAAAAAAGATCTACAAGAAATTATTTATAAAGAAGAAAGTATAAGTGGCGAAGGGAAACAATTGTATTATAACATAATAGATCTTGTTGATAAAAGAATCTTTGATGTTATGATTCCTAAAGAAGACATAGTAGCGGTTGATGCGTCTTGGAGGCTAGAAGAAATAATAAACAAATTGTCAAATACAAAATTTTCTCGTATTCCAGTATATAAAGAGAATATTGATAATATAATAGGAATAATTTATACTAAAGATCTTATTTTGGCGATGCAAAATAAAGAACTACTTATTTTAGATGATTTTTTACGAGAACCATATTTTGTTGTTAACACAGCACATGTTATAGATGTGTTGAAACAATTTAAACAAGGCAAACACCATATGGCTATTGTAGTTGATGAATATGGTTCTACAGTGGGACTTGTTACAATTGAAGATATTATAGAAGAACTTGTTGGAGAAATATATGATGAGTATGATATTAAAGAACAAAAATTGAAAAGAATTGGAGTTGATACAATAATAGTTTCAGGTGATGAAAGTATTAAATCTATAGAGGAAAGTTTAGGTTGTAAACTTGAAGATGAAGGTGTGGCTACAATAAATGGATATGTTGTGACAAAATTAGGTTTTATTCCTGAAATAGGAGACAAATTTGTTATTGATAATTTAGAAATAGAAATTTTAGATAGAACAAAAAAGTTTGTTAAAAAATTAAAAATAAGGAAGTTGCAAGGAGGATAAAATTTCTATGGTGAAAAATAACAAAAATTTATCTTTTCAATCAATAATGTTGTTGGTACCTGAAATAAAACAAATGATTAAAGAAAAAAAATTTTTTGAATTAAAAGATATACTAAAAGATATCCATCCGATAGATTTAGCAGAAGGGTTTAACAATTTTGATAAAGATGAACAATTGATAATTTTTAGATTGTTGAAGTTTAACAAAGCGATTGCTGTGTTTGAAGATCTTGATACAGAAGAACAAATATGGATAATAGAAAACTTAGAACAAAACCCGATAGAAAAACTTGTGGAAGACATGCCTGTTGATGAACGTGTAAAACTTGTTCGTAAGTTGCCTGAACGTGTCAAAAAAAAGTTGTTAAGTTGTGTCAAAAAAGAAGATTTAAATATAATTCAACAAACTTTAAATTATAAAGAAGGTACTGCTGGTGCTATAATGAATACGTTTTTTATAAGTTTGTCACCGCAAATGACTGCTAAACAAGCAATTGAACATATTCACTCATTATCAAAATTTAGAAGATATTCTTCACTACATGCTTTTTATGTTGTTGATAGTAACAGAAAACTTTTAGGAGGGGTGACTTTAAGAAAACTTATTGCTGCACCATCTGATATAAAAGTTTCTGAAATAATGTCATCTGTAAATTTTATTAAAGTTAATGTTAACTCTTCCGAAGAAGAAGTAGCAAGATTGTTTGCAAAATATGACCTTGTTATAGCACCTGTAGTGGATGATAATGATATTTTAGTTGGAGTAATAACAGTGGATGATATAATTGATGTAATCAACCAAATTACTACAAAACAAATTTATGAAGTAGGAAAAATAGGGGGGAAAGAAGAAATAAGATATCAAGAGGCGACAGCATTTTATTTGTTTAGACGTAGGATAGGATGGTTGAGTTTACTTTTAGTTTTTGATTTTTTAACAGGAACAGTTTTGAAGACATACGAACATGCACTTTCAGCAGTTGTTGCTTTAACATTCTTTATTCCTATGTTGTTGGACACAGGTGGTAATGCAGGAGCACAAACTGTTGCTATTATGACAAGAAGTTTTGCTACAGGTGATGTTAGTTTCAAAAATATATTTAAAGTTGTGAAGATTGAAATTATTTCTGCGTTGCTGTTAGGAATATGTCTTGGTATTGTTGCATTTTTTAGAGGGCTAAGTTTAGGAGTAGATATAAATATTTCAATAGTTGTTGGTATTACGATGTGTTTAATTATAGTACTTGCGATTTCCTCAGGTGTTTTTTTGCCAGTAATATCTAAAAGATTAGGATTAGATCCTGCTGTTCTTTCTGGTCCTTTGATAACTTCTATTGTGGATATTTTTGGACTTATAATTTATTTTAAAATAGCACAATTACTAATACCTCAACTTAGGAATATGTAAGATGTATCAAATTGTAAATGGTATTGTGTTAAATAGAACAAATTTTTTAGATTATGATAAAATTATTATTCTTTATACTTTGCAATTAGGTAAGATTAAAGTTTTGTTTAAAAGTGTAAATAAACCTTTTGCAAAATTGATTTATATTACAGAACCTGCAACAGAGATTGAATTACAATGTGTAAAGTTAAGAAGTAAAGATTATGGTTATGTTTTTAAGGCAGCAGGGGGAAAAATTTTAAGTTTTAATAACGAGTTAAGAAAAAATTTAAGTGTTTACATTTATACATGTAAAATTTTAGATCTTGTTGATGCTTTAACATTAGAGTTAGCAAAAGATGAGAACAAATTTTTTTTAATTAAACGTGTGTTCCAAGTTTTACCATCAAGTAAAAATATACATTTGGTATATTTAGCATTTGTTTATAGATTTATAAAACTATGTGGTTATATGCCTTTGTTAAAAAATTGTGTAAAATGTAAAACAAAATTGTTGGAATCTAATAAATTTTTTTATTTTGATTTTTTAGATGGTGGAGTTGTATGTGAAAGATGCTTTAATAACAACTCAAGTTTAAAAATTTCTTCTAACACTATAAAAATAATACAAAAATTTTATAAACTTAATGCTGAACAAATTGATAAATTGGAGTTACCTCAAGACAATATTGAGGAGATAAACAAATTAACTTTTTTATATTTGCAGAATTATATTCATAGACCATTAAAAGTAAATAATTGTTAACAATTATGAAAGCAAAATCTTTATTGTTTCAAGAAATAATAATGATTTTAGATAAATTTTGGGCAAAACAAGGTTGTCTTATATGGCAACCATATGATATAGAAAAAGGTGCGGGAACTTTTAACCCAGCAACATTTTTTGGTTGTTTAGGACCGCAACCATGGAAAGTTGCATATGTTGAACCATGCCGTAGACCAACGGATGGTAGATATGGTGAAAATCCAAATCGTCTTCAACATTATTATCAATATCAAGTTATTTTGAAACCTCCACCACATAATGTTCAACAACTATATCTTGCTTCACTTGAAGCAATCGGTATAAAAGTAAAACAGCATGATATAAGATTTATAGAAGATGATTGGGAAAGTCCAACACTTGGTGCTTGGGGTTTAGGTTGGGAGGTATGGCTTGATGGTATGGAGATAACACAATTTACTTATTTTCAACAAGTTGGTGGTATAGATTTAAATCCTATTTCTTGCGAAATTACTTACGGATTAGAGCGTATATGTATGGTTGTTCAACAAAAAAATACTGTATTTGATATTTTATGGCAAAAAGATGTTTCTTATAAAGATATACATTTAGAAGATGAACGTCAGTGGTGTAAGTACAATTTTGAGGTATCAAATCCAGAGATTTTATTTAAACATTTTGAAGATTGCTATAACGAATGTTTAAGATTGTTAGATTTAAATTTATACATTGTTGCATATGATTTTGTAGTAAAATGTTCACATTTATTTAATTTGTTAGATGCACGAGGATGTTTATCTTATGAAGAAAGGAATCGGTTTATAACAAAAATTCGTTCTTTAGCAAACAAAGTTGCAAAATGTTATTTAAAACAAAAGTTTGGGATACAACTATGAGAAAAGATTTTTTGATAGAAGTTTATACTGAAGAATTGCCACCTAATGCTATAAAAGAATTCTCGTGCCAATTACCTGTTGTTGTTAATAATGTGTTATCTGAATTTAGGGTTGATTTTAAAAATGTAGAAACATACGTTACACCTGTAAGAATAATAGTTTATGTATTAGATGTAGCGGAGTATACAAAGAGAGAAGTTATTGAAATATTAGGTCCTTCAGAAAAAGTTGGATTAAAAAATAATGAGTTTACTTTACAAGCAATAGGTTTTGCAAAAAAATATAATGTTGACCTTAAAGATTTATATATAAAAGAAACAGATAAGGGGAGATTTTTAGCAATAAAGAAAATTTATGGTGGAGAAAATTTTAAAGAAATAATTAAAGATGTTGTAATAAAAATTATATCTAACCTTTCTTATATAAAAACAATGTGGTGGGAAGAAAGTAAGTTTAGATTTCCACGACCTATACGCAACTTGGTAGTTATTTATGGTGACGAAATTATAAGAATAAAATTTGGTTCTTTAACTTCATCAAACTTTGTTTATGGTATAAAAACATACCCGTTAGATAAAATTAAAATTGCTAAGTCAAAAAAAATATCGTTAATTGATTCTTATTTCCATATATTAAAAAACGAGTGTATTATTTTTGATTTTGAGAAACGGCTTGAAACATTGAAAAAATCTATTGAAAATATTACTGAAAAGAAAAAATTGTGTTATGATAATGATACTAAACTATTAAACGAAATTGTTTCAATAGTAGAATATCCGAGTTGTATTTTATGTGAATTTCCAGAAAAATTTCTTTTGTTGCCGCATGAGTTTGTGGTTACTTGTATGAAATCTAAACAAAAGTTTATTCCTTTATATGATGAGAAAGGCAACCTTGTAAATTTTTTTATTGGTGTTAAAAACGGTAAATCAGAAAATTTGTCTTATGTGAAAGATGGGTATCAAAAAGTACTTGTTGCAAGACTTGAAGATGTGAAGTATTATTATGAAACAGATAAAAAGGCTGATTTTATTTCATATTTTGATAAACTTAAAGATGTTGTGTATAATACAAAATTAAATAGTAGTTATTATGACAAAGTTATCCGAATTGGCGAGTTAGCAAAGTTTCTTAATAAAAAACTTAATTTTAATATCTCTGAAGAGATTATAGAAATAACAAAAAAATTAGTAAAAAATGATCTTGTAACACAGATTGTGTTTGAATATCCAGAACTACAAGGTGTTGCTGGAAAAATATATTGCAATGAATATTGTAAGAAAAATAATTTGCCACAAGAAATAGCGGTTTGTTGTGAAGAACATTTGAAACCAAAAGATTATAATGATGAAATTCCTAAAAATGGTTTAGGTATTTTATTTTCGTTATCAGATAAAATTTCTACAATAATAGACCAAACTTTAATAGATAATCTACCTACGGGTAAGTCAGACCCGTTAGGGTTAAAAAATACTGCTGATGGTGTAATAAAAACTTGTGTAGAACGACAATATGATTTAGATTTAAAAGATATATTTGAATTTTATAAAAAATTGGTCAACATTGAGATACAACAAAATATGTTTGATAAATTTTTATCTTTTTTTGTGAACAGGTTTGAAAACATATTGTTAGAAAAATTTAAGATAGATGAAATAAGGGCTGTGTTATCAAAATTTAATGGTGAGTTTTATACAAAAAGTGTAGTTTTGTTATCGCTTAAGAAGTTTAGACAAACAGAAGATTTTGGTAAATTTATTGAAATGTATAAGAGGGTTTATAATATATTGCAACAAGCGAAAAGTAAGTTTTCATATGAAGAAGTTGTCAACAGAAAAGTTGACCTTGAGTTGTTTATAACAGATACTGAAAAAGAGTTTTATAAAAAAATTGTGCAGGTTAAAGAAATAACACAAGGGTTTCTAAAAGAAAAAAATTTTGATGATTTTATAAAAACACTACTTGAGCTGAAACCTGTAGTAGATAATTTTTTTGACAAAGTTCTTGTTTTTGATAAAGATATAAATATTGCAAAAAATAGAGTGGCGTTAATAAGTATGTTGTTAGATATAATTTCTGAGATAGGAGCGTTGCAGTATATACAATTATGAAAAAAATTTTAAATTTGTCTTTAGGGATAGTTATAAGTTGTATAATGTTATATTTTGTGTTTAGGAAAATAAATTTTGATGATGTTATACATTATATTTCGTCAGCAAAGGTAATATATTTGTTGTTTAGTATAATTTTAGGTATCATACTGTTAGTAGTGAGGAGTTATCGTTGGAAAATTATGTTGAATGAATATAAAAGTTTTAAATTACAGAATTTTTTTGAATCAACAGTTTTAGGATTGTTTTTTAACACAGTGTTACCATTTCGTATAGGTGATATTTTCCAAGGATATATTTTATCTAAAAAAACATTGTTGCCAAAATCGTTAACTTTTTCAACTGTGTTGTTAGAACGTTTTGTAGATCTTTTTCCGCCAATAATTTTTATTTTAATAGGGTCGTTTTTTATTGTTTTACCAAAACAAATAAGTTTAGGTGTAACTGTTATAGTTTTAACAATTTTAGTTTTAATTTTAGTTTTGATATTAAAATATAAAAATTTTATTGTATCAAAATTAGTTGTTTATTCTGAAAAAATTGGTATTGTAAAAAAAATTGTTGGCGTGTTAGAAAAATTTTTTTCTGCAGTAGAAAATATAAGCAATATTTATGTATTATGTAAAATAATTCCGTTAACTTTATTGTTGTGGGTTGGATATAGTAGTAGTATGGTTTTAATTTGTAGATCGTTAGATATAATTTTACCTTCGTTATGGGCTGGGTTTTTAATACAAGCAATTACTGCATTAAGTGTTACAGTACCATCTTCACCTGGGTATGTTGGCAGTTGGGAGTTTATGGGAACATTATCTTTGATTATTTTTAAAGTTGACAAAACAAAAGCAGTATCGTTTGCTGTACTTTCACATATCATTGGTATGTTACCTGTTGTTATTTTAGGAACAATTTTTTTAGTTAAAGAGATTAGTATATTACAATCTTTCAAAAAAGAAACAATAATAGCAAGTTAAACAAAAATTATGATAAAACTTAGAAAGAGACAGATAAAACCAACGGTTTCATTAATAGATTTAGCACCAATGACTGATATGGTATTCCAGGTATTGTTATTTTTTATAATATCTTCATCTTTTGTATTAGAGCCTGGAATAAAAGTTAACTTGCCAAAATCACAAACTTCTGAATTACAAGTTCAACAAAAGTTAATTATAACTGTAGATAAATCACAACAAATTTTTGTTGGTAACAAAGTTGTTCCCATAGAACAACTTGAGGAACGTATCAAACTTCTTCTACCGTATTACCAAGACAAAATGGTAGTAATACGTGCAGATGAAACTGTTCCACATGGATTAGTAGTAAAAATTATGGATATATCAAAAACTGCAGGTGCACAAAAACTTGCTATTGCTACTGAAAAAAAAGAATAAAAATATCACTGTAGTAATAAATAAATCTTCCCAAACTATTTAGTTCCTTCTTGACCAACAAAAGCATCGATTATTTACCCATTTTGGAGAAATGTGGTTCAGCGAAAATTGTAGCAAAACTTAAATTCTTTTTGTTCTTTATTTATTAAATCTGAATTATTAATAACTTTCTAAGAGAATGTTATTTTTTGATGCAAAAATTTTTATTTTTCAATTTTGAAATATAATTTTTTATAATTGTTGAAATAAAAAAAATAAATTTTGTAAAAATACCTGAAAAAATTTTTTTAAGAGGAATGGATCCATGCATTTTGTGGTTTGTATAAAACAAGTTCCTGCAACAACTTCTGTACAAATTGATCCAAAAACTGGTACACTTAAACGTGAAGGTGTTGAATCGATAATAAATCCATTTGATGAATATGCTATTGAAGAAGGTATCAGATTAAAAGAACGGTTGGGTGGTAAAGTAACAGTTATTACTATGGGGCCACCACAAGCTGAATCTGCTCTACGTGAAGCGTTAAGTCGTGGTTGTGACGATGCAATACTTTTGACTGACAAATCTTTTGCTGGTGCGGACACTTGGGCCACTGCTTACACACTTTCTTGTGCAATAAAAATTTTGTCAACCCCTGCTGACCTTATAATTTGTGGTAAACAAGCATCAGACGGTGATACAGCACAAGTTGGCCCATCTTTAGCAGAAATGCTTGATATTCCACATGTTGCATATGTAAGAAAAATTGTTGAAATAAAAGAAGGCTATATAAAAGTAGAACGTATGTTAGAAGATGGTGTTGATGTTTTAGAAATGTCGTTACCTGCGTTAATTACTGTTGTTAAAGAAATAAACACGCCAAGGTTGCCAACTTTAAAAGGTATCCTTGCTGCAAAAAAGAAACAAATCTTATTTTGGAATAAAGAAACAATAAATGCTGATCCTGACAAAATTGGTCTTAAAGGTTCACCAACACAAGTTATGAAAATTTTTTATCCACCGCCTAGACAGGGTGGTCAACTTATCACCGGTGCTGATGCAAAAGATATTGCAAAAAAGTTAGTTGAAAAACTTGCTTCACACGGATTGATATAAATCATTTTAGTTGCAGACCTTGGGCTATTTCATAATATTTATAAGGAGATAGGGTTATGAGCAAAATTGAAGTTATTATAGAAAAATGTACAGGATGTGGATTGTGTGTAAAATCATGCCCTTATGGTGCAATAAAACTTGTTGATTCACCACACCAGATTTCTTTAGGGAGGAGTGTTAAACAACTTGCTGTGATAGATCTTGAAAAATGTACATATTGTGGTGCATGTGTTGAAGCGTGTAAAAGATACAATGCGATTGTGTTAGAGAAAGAAGAAACAAAAGTTTCAGAAGAATTAAAAGATTACAAAGACGTTTGGGTATATGCTGAACAACGTAGAGGTGAAATTGCACCAGTTGTGTTTGAACTTATTGCAAAAGGTAAAGAACTTGCAGATAAACTTGGTTGCAAGGTATGTAGTGTGTTGTTAGGCCATAATGTTAAAGAATTAGCTAATGAACTAATATATTATGGTAGCGATGTTGTATATATTATTGACAATCCTGTATTAGCAGAATTTTTAGATGAGCCATATTCTGAATGTTTAGCATACTTAATAAAAAAATACAAACCTGAGATATTGCTTATTGGAGCAACAAATATAGGACGTTCGTTTGCAAGTCGTGTTGCAGCAAAAATTAGGACAGGACTTACTGCTGACTGTACTGGCTTAGATGTAGATGTTACTACACGTAATCTTTTACAAACACGTCCTGCGTTTGGTGGAAACATTATGGCAACAATTTTAACACCAAACCATAGACCACAAATGGCTACTGTAAGACATAAAGTTTTTAAACCCCTACAAAAAGATACTAAAAGGAAAGGAGAAATTGTTCAAGAACAATATGATTTCACAAATGTTAAAATAAGGACAAAATTTTTAGAATTTGTAAAAGATACAACTGCAAAAGTTAATCTTGCCGAAGCTGATATTATAGTGTCAGGTGGTAGAGGGTTAGGTGGTCCTGAAGGATTTAAACTTCTTGAAGAACTTGCTGACCTTTTAGGAGGAGCAGTTGGTGCATCACGTGCTGCTGTAGATGCAGGTTGGATACCTTATTCACACCAGGTTGGACAAACAGGACGTACTGTAGCACCAAAGTTGTATATTGCTTGTGGTATCTCAGGACAAATTCAACATTTGGTGGGTATGAGTTCATCAGAAATTATTGTAGCAATAAATAAAGATCCGTCTGCGCCAATGATGAAAATAGCAACTTATGCTATTGAGGGTGACCTTTATGAAATTGTCCCAGAACTTATCAAAGCAGTAAAAGAATATAAAGGTATAAAATGAATTTGTTGAAAGTAAAAGGTTCATATTACGAAATGGGTTTTCAACAAGGTGTTGCTTTTGATGTAGATATAAAAAATAGTTTTTACAAGTTAGAAAAATCAAAACCTATAAAAAATTTGAAACCAAAACTTCTCCCTAATTTTTTGTTTTCAAAAATACTTAAATATATTGTATATAAAAAATGGGAAAAACCAATAAAAATTTTGCTGCCTGAATATTCTCAACGTATAAAAGGTATTGCTGACGGTGCTAAAGTTAAATTATCAGACCTGTATGTTATACAAGCAATAGAAGTTTTAGCAGATGATATAAGTTCTTTAATTGAATATCCGAAACAGGTAAGTTTTGCATGTTCTTCTATATGTGTATTACAAAATATCCTTCGTTCACCACAAATTGTAGTTGGGAAAAATTTTGATTATATCACAGATTTTGTTTCAGACAATATTGTTCGTATTAGCGAACCTAAAAATGGATATAAAAGTATTGAAATTACTTATAAACAAATTGCTGGTTCTCATGATGGGATGAACGAAAAAGGACTTGTTGTATTATACAACTATGGACTTTCAATAGAACACGTCCAAACAAGAATACCTATAACAATACTTGTCCAACAGATCCTTGAACGATGTAGTAATATTGATGAAGCAATAACTTTTATAAAAGCGTTTAGGTATCCTAACGGTGCTATATTGACCTTAGTTGATACAACAAACCGTGCCGTATGTGTAGAGATAACACCTGAACATATCGGTTATAGAAAACCACAAGATGGTGTTTTAGTTGCAACAAATTTCTATTTATCTGATGAAGTAAAAAGTTTTAATATTCCACATAATGCTGTTTTTAAAACAAAAGGTGTTGCAAAAGAACTACAAGGTAAACCTGTACATTATTCAAGTGAAAAAAGATATAATAGGATAGTAGAACTTGTTAAAAAATTTTCTCGACTCAATGTTGAAGAAATAAAACTGATATTAAGAGATCATAATAATAAACTAACAGGGAATGATGATAGTATATGTCGTCATGGAGAATGGATTTCAACACAGGTAAGTATGATATTTTTACCTAAACAGCGAAAATTATTGTGTTGTATAGGACAACCTTGTAACCATGAATATGTTGAATTTGAGTTATAAAATTACAAAAGTTGAAATCAGAAAAATTTTCTTGTATAATTAAAACAATAAATATGTATTAGGTAAAAAATATGGATTTATTACAACTAACAAAAATTATAAATTTCGTTTCTTCAATTTTTTGTTTCATTTTGGCAATATCTATTTTGTGTGAAAATAATTCGTGTAAAATTAGAAAGATGTTAAAACTTGATTTTGGTATGTTTTTGTTAGCGTTAACAACAGGGTTGTGGACAACTAATATGGGTTTGATGTTGTGTTTTTTAAATAACAAACCTGTCTCACAGTTCCTTTCAAGATTAAACTGGATTGGCGGGTTTGTTGTAGCAAGTTTTACTTATTTAACTTTGATAATGATAAAACAATATAAGAAAGCAAATATTGTTGGAATTATACAATTTATTATAGCTGCATTGTTTGTTTTGTTAGCGTTTACTCCGTTAGGGATAAAAAATACTATCTCTATGTTTCCGTTGCAAAGAGAGACTGGTAAAGCAGAATTGTTTTTTCGTATATGGATTTTTGTTTCAGTACTTTATTTTGTTTATATAACAATACGAAATTATTTAACAGTTGAAGGTAATGAAAAATTAAAGTTCCAGTATTACACTATTGGTGTATTAATTTTTGCAATAATAGGTGTATTATTTAATTCTGTACTTCCATTGTTTAAGATTGAAAAATTTACATATTTTACATCAATAGGTTCGGTCATATGGGTATTATCAACTTTTTATTCTATCCATACTTACAAACTTTTAGATATAGAGGTAATATTTTGTGACGCAATAAGATATAGTGTGTTTATAATTATAGGTTTAGTTTTAAACTATGTTTTATTTACAATTTTTTCAAACATGTTGGATATATCTCCATTATTGAGTTCAACACTAAGTTTACTTATTGTTGGGACGATATATTTTTTATCACCAATAAGAGAAAAAATAAATATTACAATTAGAAACATTGTTTTACGTAAAAGAACTGTGTATCAAAAATTGTTAGAAGACACAGTGGAGGCAGTACATACAATTTTAGATCTTGATAGTTTGTTAGAATATGTAGTAAAACAAATTCGTTCAGCATTAGGTGCAACAAAAATATGTATTTTTCTTTTAGATAAAGAAACAAAAGATGAGAATGGTGAATATGTTTACAGGTTAGCAACAATGTCTGGATTTAATTCTTTGAAAACAACCGTGTTTAAACAATACAAAATTATTAAATGGTTAAAACAACATAAAGAACCGCTACTTTTAGATATTGCATATCATACATTTGATACTGCTGATTATAAAGAACTTACTGAGAGTTTACATTTATTTGGTGCAATAATTATTATTCCTATTATCTTTAAAGATGAACTTATCGGTATAATTACATTAGATCAAAAGAAGGTAGATGGTAGCATATTTGATCTTGAAGATATAAATATTTTAAAAACTTTAGCTGATGAACTTGCTGTTGCGATAGAAAACAGTAAAATGTATAAAGAGCTTAACACTGCATATTTACAGATAACCCGTGCATTATCGTTAGCTTTAGAATCAAAAGATGATTATTTAATAGGACATTCAGATAATGTTACAAAATATGCTGTGTTGTTAGCAAAAAAACTTGGTCTTCAAGAACGTGATATATATATCTTAGCACAGGCAGGTATGTTGCACGACCTTGGTAAAATTACTATCCATGACTATATTTTAAACAAGCCAGGAAAACTTACAGAAGAAGAGTGGGAAGAAGTTAAACAACATCCAATAAAGGGTGCAAGAATTTTAGAACCTCTACCATTTCTTGATGAAGTAAGAAAAGTTATATTGTATCATCATGAACGTTATGATGGCAATGGATATCCTGAAGGATTAAAAGGTGAACAAATACCATTGTTATCACGAATATTAACCTTAGCTGATTCTGTAGATGCTATGTTATCAAAACGGCCGTATAAAGACCGTGAGATGACGATAGATGAAATGATAAACGAAATTATTGCTCAAAAAGGTAAACATTTTGACCCGTATCTTGTTGACAAGTTTTTAGAAATAATTAAAGAATATCCTGAGTTGTTTACGAAAGTTGAAAAACAACATTAGTATGGCAGAAATAAAATTTATTACTGAGTATATAAAATTGTCAACAAAAGGAAATATTGATATTATTGATATTACTGCAGAAGTTAATAAACTAGTAGGTAAATCGAAAATTTCTGATGGTATTTTAACAATTTTTGTTCCAGGTGCTACAGGTGCTATTGCCACAATTGAGTATGAGAAAGGGTTGGTCAAAGATACAAAAGAAATGTTTTTAGAACTTATTAAGGAAGATAAAGACTATTATCATAACTTATCTCATGCAGCAGGTAATGCAACATCACATTTAAGAGCTACGTTGTTAGGTCCCTCTTTAACAATACCTATAACTGATGGTGAGATGAATCTTGGTGTATGGCAACAGGTTGTGTTTATAGATTTTGATAATCGTCCAAGAGAAAGAGAACTTGTTGTAAAAATTATAGGTAAATAAAGAAAATAAATTTAACTTTGAGGGAAAAAATATGAATAACGATATTTTTGAAAAATGTTATAAATTTGAAGATGCAAAACGTGCACAAATGCTAGGTATATATCCGTATTTTAAACCAATATCTACTGCACAAACTTCAGAAGTAATTATAAATGGTGAACGAAAAATCGTGTGTTGTTCTAATAATTATTTGGGGCTTACAACTCATCCTAAGGTTAAACAGGCTGTTATTAAAGCAGTAAAAAAGTATGGGACAAGTTGTACTGGTTCAAGATTCTTAAGTGGTTCACTTGATTTACATGAAGAAGTTGAAGAAAAGTTTGCACGGTTTATTGGTAAAGAATCAGCAATTTTGTTTACTACAGGACATCATGTGAATTTAGGTGTTATATCTTCGTTAGTAGGTAAAGGAGAAGTTGTTATAACAGACAAACTTGACCATGCATCTATTATTGACGGATGTATGATAGCGAAATATTTTGGTGCAGAGGTTGTTCGTTACAGACATAACAATATGGAAGATTTGGAACGTGTGTTAAGAAAATATGAAGATAAACCCAAACTTATTGTAGTAGATGGTGTATTTAGTATGGAAGGGGATATTTGTAATTTACCTGAGATAATAAAACTTGCAAAATTATATAATGCAAGAGTTATGGTAGACGATGCACACGCGTTAGGTGTGTTAGGTAAGAATGGTCGTGGTACTGCAGAACATTTTGGTCTTGAAAAAGAGACAGATCTTATAATGGTGACAGCATCAAAATCGTTAGCATCAATAGGGGGGTTTATTGCAGGAAAAGAAGAAGTTATACATTATATTAAACATCATGCAAGGTCGTTAATTTTTACAGCAGCATTACCTCCAGCACAAGTTGCTGCTATTTCTGCAGCATTAGATGTTATCCAAGAAGAACCAGAACGACGAAAACGTCTATGGGAGATAACTAATAAAATGTTAAAAGGATTTAAAGAATTGGGGTTTAATACAAGAAATTCACAAACACCTATTATACCTATCCTTGTAGGAGGTGGAGAACAAGGAGTGTTAACATTTTGGCGTATGTTATATGACGAAGGTGTTTTTGCCTCCCCAGTATTACCACCAGCAGTGCCTGAAGGTGAAGAACTTATTAGAACAAGTTATATGGCTATACATACAGATGAACAACTTGAGTTTATATTAGAAAAATTTGCAAAAGTTGGCAGAAAACTTGGAATAATAGGTGGCAGTGGTTTCCCTAAAGGACGTATTATTAAAATAAAAAAGAAAAAAATGTTGCCAAAAAAAATTGCACAACGGTTTTTCTTAGGTACAAAGAGATGGATGCGGAAGTTGTTTTCTGCAAAATTTTAAAAAGTTGATAATATGAGAATAAAAATTGTTTCAAATAATACGGAATTGTTAAAATTTATAAAATTTCAGTGGGATGTTTACAAAAACGATCCTTACTGGGTACCACAACTTATTTCTGATTATAAACTTTTATTTAACGAGAAAAAAAATTTTTTTTGGGAACATGCGGAAAAAAAGTTGTTTTATGTTGAAGATGACAACGGCAAAATTTTAGCACGTGCTGCTGGCATAATTGATTATAATTATATTAAATTTCATAATGAACAGACAGGATTTTTTGCATTTTTTGAATGTTTAAATATACCACAGGCAAAAGAGGTATCATCAGTATTGTTGTCTTCAATTGAGAATTGGCTTAAAGAGAAAAAAATGAAAAAAATGTTAGGTCCTACTGCACCGTCTACTAACGACGAAATGGGACTTTTGTACGAAGGATATAATTCAGAACCTGTTTTAATGATGCCGTATAATCCGCCATATTATCACGATTTACTTTTATCTTACGGATTTAAAAAAGCAAAAGATTTGTTTGCATATAAAATTACAAGAGATGATCTTCCTATTGGTAGGATAAAAAAAATTGTAGATTCTGTTTTAGAAAAACATCCTGATTTAGTTGTAAGAACAGTAAACTTGAAAAATTTTGAACAAGAAATAAAATATGCAGTAGAAATTTATAATGACGCATGGGAAAAAAACTGGGGGTTTGTCCCTTGGACTGAAAAAGAATTTGTTTCACAAGCATTAAGATTAAAACCATTAATAAAACCAGAACTTGTATTATTTGCGTTTATAAAAAATGAACCAGTAGGTATGATGATAACAGTACCAAATTATAACGAAGTGTTGAAAAAACTTAATGGTAAACTTAGCCCTATTGGAATTTTAAAATTTTTATATTATAAAAATAAAATTAAATCAGTAAGAATAATGATAATGGGTGTAAAAAAATCGTATAGGAACCGTGGGTTTGAAGTTGTGATGTATTACAACACAATGCTTAATGGTCTTAAACTTGGTTATGAATGGGCTGAACTTTCCTGGATTTTAGAAGACAATGTTATGATGAATCGTGCGGCAGAAACTTTAGGTGCTAAACTTTATAAAAAATATCGTGTGTACGAAAAATATATTGAATAAAACCATGGAGCAAACAATACAACAATTACATCAAAAAATACAACGAGAATCTGTTTTTATACAAGATTTAAAAAATGAGATACATAAAGTTATTATTGGACAGGATCATGTAATTGATAGGATTCTTATTGGTTTATTAGGGAATGGCCATATTTTAATTGAAGGTGTACCTGGGTTAGCAAAAACTTTGATTGTTAAAACTATATCAAAATGTATCCAGGCAAAGTTTCAAAGAATACAGTTCACGCCAGATCTTTTACCAGCTGATATTATTGGTACTTTGATTTATAATCCACAGACAACACAGTTTGTTGTAAAAAAAGGACCTATATTTACTAACATCCTTCTTGCGGATGAGATCAATCGCGCACCTGCAAAAACACAATCCGCTCTTTTAGAAGCGATGCAGGAAAAACAGGTAACTATAGGAGAACAAACATATAAACTTGAAGAACCGTTTTTGGTTTTAGCAACACAAAATCCTATTGAACAAGAAGGAACATATCCATTGCCTGAAGCACAAGTTGACAGGTTTATGTTAAAAGTAAAAATTACATATCCTGACAAAGATGAAGAAAAAATTATTTTAGATTTATCACCACACGTGTTAGAAAAAAAATTTGGTGAAATTAAATCTGTAGTTACACCTGCAGAGATTCTTAAAGCAAGAAGTATTATTGACGAAATTTATATTGATGAAAAATTAAAAGATTATATTTTAAACATTGTTGATTCTACAAGAAATCCACAAGATTATGGTTTGTCAGATATAAAACCGTTTATAATGTATGGTGCATCACCACGTGCCTCAATATATTTAGTTTTAGCATCAAAATGTCATGCGTTTTTACACCATAGGGGATATGTTATTCCAGATGATATAAAATCAGTTGCATATGATGTGTTAAGACATAGGATCATACTTACATACGAAGCTGAAGCTGAAGAAATTACCTCTGAAGATATAATAAAACAAATCTTGAATACTATAGAAGTCCCATAATAAATAGAGAGAAAAGTTGTTATTTTGTAATTTTATTAGTAATCGTTTAGAGTGCGTAAATGGACGCAAGCTAAAAGCTTGCGGCTACCATATACTTAATACAGAAAGGAGTAGAAGCCTATGAAAATAAAAAAGATAGGTATACTTACAGGCGGTGGTGATTGTCCAGGATTAAACCCTGCAATAAGAGGAGTAGTATATAGAGCGTTATCTGAAGGTATTGAGTGTGTAGGTATCCTTGATGGTTGGAAAGGTATGATAGAGGCTAAAAGTGTTCCTTTAACATTACAGGATGTAGAATATATTGTGAACAAAGGTGGAACAATAATTGGTACTTCAAGAACAAATCCATATAAAAAAGAAAATGGGCCTGAGAAATGTGTTGAGACATTGAAAAAACTTGAACTTGATGCAGTTATAGCAATGGGTGGAGAAGATACACTTGGTGTTGCAACAAAACTTTATAAAGAAAAAAATTTTCCAGTTGTTGGTGTACCTAAGACAATGGATAATGACCTTTCAGCAACAGATTATACTTTTGGGTTTGATACTGCTGTAACAGTTGCAGTTGACGCTGCTGAACGACTTATTGATACAGGACGTTCCCATAGAAGAATTATGGTTTTAGAAGTTATGGGTCGTCATGCAGGATGGGTTGCTTTGTTTACAGGTGTTGCTTCTGGTGCAGATTGGATCTTAATTCCTGAAGAAGAAGTTGATATAAATAAGATGTGTGAACATCTAAAAAAAGTTTATGAAAGAAAAAAAACTGCGTTAGTAGTTGTTTCAGAAGGTGTAGTTTTGCCTGGATTAAAAACAGAAAAAGAAGAACTTGATGAGTTTGGTCATATGATACTTAAGAAGCGTGGTATCGGAGAACAAGTTGCTGATATTATAGAGAAAAATACAGGTATTGAAACAAGAGTTGCTGTTATAGGACATATACAACGTGGTGGGTCACCAACTCTTTTTGACCGTATGTTAGGGTTAAGAGTTGGAGTAAAAGCAGTAGAACTTGTTTTAGAAGGAAAGTTTGGATACATGGTTGCGTTAAAAGGTAATGATGTTGTTCCTGTACCATTAGAAGAAGCAACTGGCCAACTTAAAACAGTTTCATCTCAGTGGATACAATGGATGAAACATTTCTTCAAATAGGATGAGAAAAATAATGAATAAAAAAATCTGTTTGACAATAATACTGTTTTGTATATTATTATCAACGAACTTTTTCGCTCAAGAAATAGCTCCTCCAACTACTGTTGGGACAGAACAAGTTGATATATTTGAACAAGCCGTAAAAGATTCTACAAGTCCTGACCCGTATACAAGAAGAAGAGCTGCTGAACAGTTCGGAACATTAAGAGACATTCGTGCAGTACCGTATCTTAAAAAATTGTTAAAAGATGAAAATCCGTTTGTAAGACAACAAGCAGTTGATTCTTTAGGGTTGTTAAGAACACGAGAAGCAGTAGATGAAATTGTAGATGTTTTAAAGACAGATAAAGAAGCTCAAGTACGACAATCAGCAGTTGTTGCATTAGGATATATTGGTGAACCGAAAGTAGTTCCTGTTTTAACAGAAATTTTAAAGTCAGAAAAAGAAACACCTGCTGTAAAATATGCAATATGTAATACTTTAAGTATTTTGAAGTCTACTGAATGTATTCCTGTATTAGTTGAGTTAATTACTACTCCTGATAAAAATTTACGTAGAAGCGTAATTTATGCATTAGGTAAAATACCACATTCTGATAGTATAAAAGCGTTAAGAGAAGCAATTGATGAAAACCTTGATGATGAGTTTATTGTTGTAGACATAATAAGAAATTTAGTTGATATAGGAGATAAAGATTCTGTGGAAAAATTTAAAGTTTTATATTCAACACCACTTGTATCACAAAAAATAAAATTTTATTCTGCATACGGGATAGCAAAACTTCAAAAAGATACTTCTGTGTTACCAACTATAAAAAAAGAACTGGTAAATAAAGATGATACAATAAGACAACTTGCAGTTGATGCTATAAGATTTATAGGTGACAGAGAATCGTTAACAATGCTAAAAAAAATGAAAGAGACAGAAACTTCTGCATATATAAAACAGTGGATAGATGTTGCAATTAAACAACTTGAAGCAAAATTTCCGCCCGAAACAAAACAAATTCAACAAAAGAAGAAGTAAGATCGTTAACAACTTAAACGCTCGTAATAAAAAATGAAAAAAATACAAAAGAAGAGTTTTGTTTACACATTATTTTTTTTGTTTGTTACAAATTTATGTTTTGCAGAGATAGATGTTGTAAATTGTCCAACAGCAGAAGTTGTTGATTATGGTACAGGCGAGGTTTCTGTTAGGATATATTCTTATGGTGGTGTGATTTCAAAATTTATTTTTGCCCCTTTTAACAGAATAAATTTCGGTGGGAGTATAGACATTGAAAAGTTTGTAGGGTATGAAACACCAGTAGTTCATGACCCAGCGTTTTATTTAAAATGGCGCATCTTCGACGGAACAAAAATTTTCCCTGCAGTAGCAATAGGGTTTGATGGCCAAGGATATAAGTTTGTATCAACCAAATATAGTTTACCTGCAAAAGGATTGTTCTTAGTGTTTTCACAAAATGTTGCAGTAAAAAAATTGTTTATAGATATTGGCGTAAACCTTACAAAATATAATGAAGAATCAAAATTGTTGAGTTTTGTATCATTAAGAGGTTCGATCGAAGATATTATTAAGTTAGGTATTGAATATGAAAATATATATGAGCAAAAAATACAGCAGGTGAATTTGTTAGTTGGATTATGTTTATCAAAATTGATAAATATAGATTTTGTTTTTGTTAATCTTACTGATAAAAATTCTGAAATAGAACGACAAGTAAGAATTGGATATCTATACAAATTTTTTTAAATGGTGAACAATGTATGCCCGAATATTATTTAGAATTTGAAAAACCTATTGAAGAACTTGAAAAACAAATACAAGTTTTACAACAGAATACAGAAATTACTGAAGAAATAAAACAACAAATAAATCAGCTTAGACAACAATGTGAACAACTTAAAAAAGAAATTTATACAACACTTACTCCTGCACAAAAAGTTTTGATAGCAAGACACCCTCAACGTCCTTATTCAAAAGATTATATTGAAGCAATATTTACAAACTTTGTTGAACTTCATGGTGACAGATATTTCCGTGATGATAAATCTGTGATATGTGGTTTTGGTGAAGTTATGATCGAAGAAAAACCTTTGTCTTGTGCTGTTATTGGTCAACAAAAAGGACGTTCTTTAGAAGAAAACATGATTGTAAACTTTGGTATGTTACACCCTGAAGGATACAGAAAAGCATTAAGGATAATGAAACTTGCAGAAAAGTTTAAAATGCCTGTTATTAGTTTTATTGACACACCAGGTGCATATCCTGGTATTGGTGCGGAAGAACGTGGTCAAGCAGAAGCTATTGCAAAAAATTTATATGAAATGTCACAACTTGCTACACCTATAATATGTGTTATAATAGGAGAAGGTGGATCCGGTGGTGCGTTAGGTGTTGGTGTTGGAGACAGGTTACTTATGTTAGAAAATGCGTATTATTCTGTTATTTCTCCTGAAGGATGTGCTTCAATACTGTTTCGTGATGCAACAAAATGGCCTCAAGCTGCTGAAGCGTTAAAACTTACTGCTAAAGATTTGTATGAATTAGGTATCATTGATGAGATTATACCTGAACCTTTAGGTGGTGCACATAAAGATATTAAACAAACT